>NZ_JAQIHG010000001.1:0-182452 GCF_035916735.1 Acinetobacter minutum | reverse complement strand
TTTTGAATATGGTGGCGTGAGGCAGGATCGAACTGCCGACACACGGATTTTCAATCCGTTGCTCTACCGACTGAGCTATCGCGCCGATGTGGGCGTATTAAACAGTTTAAATACAATTGAGTCAAGCACAGATGCATCAAAATGTTTCAACCGCCTATTTTTAAATCAAAATATCCATAATTTAAGCAACTCAGCATTTAAAACGCTGCTCAATTATGCCTGAATGACTTTAAGAGATTAAATTTTCTCTAAATGTGCTAGACAACGATGAATCGCCCCACAGCCCGGTTCAAATACTTTGACACCTTTAGCCTCTTCCATACGGCAAACTTCACTGACCAAACGTTCTGCAACGCCACGACCACGGTTAGCTGGATGCACGACAATATATTCCAGACGGCGGCTTTCGCCCTGTCCGCTACACCAGATTGCACCAATGATTTTTGTGTTAAATTCTGCCGTGTAAACTAGGGTATACTGGGCAAGATGTTGTTCAAGCTGTTGCAGGGCATCTTGACCGTCGCCAAATTCAGGGCTGGTATCATACAGTCGCTCAAGCTGGCTGCGAACTTCGGCATTTTCTAGTGAAGTATAAGCATGTACGGTTATAGGCATTGATTAACCCTCCTGAGCAATCTATGATGCTGTCACATTCGTCACAGCGAACTTTACATCAATCATTTTTGACGTTTTTTGAGGAACGTGTCTATGACGCAACGTATCAGCGAAGTGGTAAGAAATACCAACGAAACCAAAATTCGAGTTCGTGTCAACCTCGATGGTACGGGTCAAGGCACTCTAAATACAGGTGTTCCCTTTTTAGATCATATGATTGATCAAATCAAGCGACATGGCTTGTTTGACATTGATATTCATTGCGATGGCGACTTAGAAATCGATGATCACCACACGGTTGAAGATTGTGGCATTACCTTGGGTCAGGCTTTTGCTCAAGCGCTAGGTGACAAAAAAGGCATCCGTCGCTATGGCCATTTCTATGCACCACTGGATGAATCTTTATCGCGTGTAGTCGTTGATATTTCAGGTCGTCCGGGTCTGTTTATGGATATTCCATTTACCCGTGCACGCATTGGTACTTTTGATGTTGACCTGTTCTCCGAATTTTTCCAAGGCTTTGTCAATCACGCCTTGATGACCTTGCACATCGACAACCTGAAAGGCAAGAACAGTCACCACCAGATCGAGTCAACCTTTAAAGCTTTTGCTCGTGCACTACGTATGGCTTGTGAACTCGATCCACGCGCTGCGGGTACCATTGCTTCAACCAAAGGTAGCTTGTAATGACCCGGATTGCGCTTCTTGACTATGGCATGGGAAATTTACACTCTGCCGCAAAAGCATTGGAATATGTCGGTGCAACAGTAGATGTCACCAATGATCCAAAATTGATTGCCCAGGCCGATAAAATTGTCTTCCCGGGTGTCGGAGCGATGCGCGACTGTATGCAGGGTATGCATGAAGCCGGGATTGATGAAGTCGTGCGTCAAGCAGCATTCAATAAACCGGTACTGGCGATTTGTGTCGGCATGCAGGCCTTGATGCAACGTTCAGAAGAAAATGACGGCGTGGATGCTTTGGGGATTTTTGCAGGTCAAGTAAAACGCTTCCCGGAAATTCCGCATCTCAAAGTGCCGCATATGGGTTGGAATCAGGTGCATCAGATCGACCCAAGCCATCCGATGTGGAAAAACATTGAACAGGACGCACGTTTCTACTTTGTGCACAGTTATTATGTCGAGCCACAAGACCCGGCGATTGTGGCAGCAACCTGTGATTATGGGCTGAATTTCTGCACCGCAATCCACAAAGAGAACCTGTTTGCTACTCAGTTCCACCCAGAGAAAAGTCATACTGCCGGTTTGCAGTTACTGAAAAACTTTGTGGAATGGGATATCTAATCCGATAAAATAAAGCCTAGTCGATCTAGGCTTTATTTTTGTCTCTTTAAAGCGTTCAATTCGTTATCCCGCTATAGCGTAAATTATGATGGATCCACTTTCTCTTACGACTTTCCCCAGCGTGGCAGAACGACGTTTGCTACCTGCTTTCGTCAATTTACCCAGAGATCAGATCCATCTGATTAATACTGCAGCACAATGTCGAGCCATTCAAGAACAACTCGATACCGTACACGTGTTCGGTTTTGATACAGAATCCAAGCCCACATTTAACGCCAACGAAAAATCGACTGGCCCACATTTACTACAACTGGCCACAGATCAACACGCTTACCTGTTTCAGATTAATGCTGAGACCTTAGCCTTTCTGGCTCCTCTGCTCTCCAACCCCAAACAACTCAAAGTCGGCTTTGCCCTAAAAAGTGATGTCAGCTTATTGCGCAGTAAAGGGATTGAACTTGCTGGAACCGTCGATCTTTCAAAAAGTTTTCATGTTTTTGGCATCAAACAACAGGTTGGGGCACAAAATGCGGTCGCTATTTTATTGCAGCAATATCTCCCCAAGTCCAAACACACCAAACTCAGCAACTGGTCCAAATTTCCACTCACCGAAGCCCAAATTGACTATGCTTGCGCCGATGCTTATGCCAGCCTGCAAATCTATGAGGAACTGAAGCGCCGCAACCTGCTGACAACACCCAGAAAGGGCCGCTAAAACGGGTTCTCAACAGAAAAGCCCATCATCGAGGCTTAGCGATTGAACAATACTTTGTTAAGATTGCCACTAATTCAAGCTTGAAAAGATAAAGCCAGGAGCGAAAGCATGCTGATCATCCCTGCAATTGACCTGAAAGACGGTAAATGTGTACGTTTAAAACAAGGCCGTATGGAAGACGATACCGTATTTTCTGATGATCCGGTTGCAACAGCACAACATTGGGTCAATGAGGGCGCCCGCCGTCTGCATTTGGTCGACTTAAACGGTGCTTTTGCCGGTACGCCGATTCACAAGCCGGTGGTTGAAGCGATTGCCAAAGCTCAACCAGAATTGCCAATCCAAATTGGTGGCGGGATTCGCTCACTAGAGACTATCGAGCATTATCTGGATGCCGGTGTGACTTTCGTGATTATTGGCACCAAGGCTGTGAAAGAACCAGAATTTGTTGAAGAGGCTTGCAAAAAATTTGCCGGTCATATCATTGTGGGTATCGATGCCATGAACGGCATGGTAGCGACTGATGGCTGGGCCAATGTCACGGATGTGAAAGCCACTGAACTGGCAAAACGTTTTGCTGATGCAGGTGTATCAAGCATTATCTACACGGATATTGCGCGTGATGGCATGATGCAGGGTGTCAACGTTGAGCAGACCGTACAACTGGCACAGTATTCTGGCCTTCCAGTGATTGCTTCAGGTGGTGTCACCAATCTGGATGATGTTCGCAATCTGAAAGGCAAACCGGGCATTCTGGGCGCCATCACCGGTCGTGCCATCTACGAAGGCACCCTCAACCTGCGTGATGCCCAAATCCTGCTAGATGAAGACAAAATCTAAAATCTTTTAATAAAAAAGAGGCGATTGCCTCTTTTTTATTGTCTCTTTTTCAGTACATCGGACGGTTTTCATTTAACGCCAGCAAGCCGCGAATCACCCGGTAGATACTCCAGATCCAGGCCGCCACCATCACCATCCCACAGAGCAATGTTGAAATAACGAGCCCATTGGCGAGTGCAGTTAAATCCGTATCGGTGCGCCATAAAAACAGAAAAGGTACAAAGGCCAGGATATTCCACAATAGATACCACCAGAAGCTGCGGATCTGCCAGCGAAAGTGGCTGGCATAAATCGTGCCCTGTACATCTGCACGTTTCAGATAATTGATGATCAGTGCGATAATCGCCAGCAGACCACCGCTCAAGATGGCAAGCGCATACAGTACATACAAGGCCAAGGTCAGATTCTTATAGGCATTTTGTCCATCCATCATGCTCATGTACGATACTCCACTGGCTTAATTTTGAAACACATTGAATGGCGAAAGCCACCAACCCAGTAGCAGCAGATGCAACAAAATCGTGGCAAAGTAAATCTGACGGAAAGGCTGTTTCTGGGTTTTATGCCTAAATTTCTGCTGAGCCAACCAGGCTGCCGGCCAGCCTCCCAAACTCGACAACACATGCAAGGTTTGCTCGGGTACACGTTGTTTCCCCTCGCGAGCTGCCTGTTTATCCTGAGCATACATCCAATAACTGATCCCATTCGTCAATAGAATGCCGAGAAGAATCAGGCCTGCCAGATGACCACTCAAGCTGAGAATCCCCAGCGAAAGCAGATAGGCCGTGATCACGATCTGCATTGGTTGCAGCTTTTCTACCCTATCTGGAACTGCCTGGGTTTTACCTTGCAGATGACGTGCCTGAGCCGCAGTCAGATAACTGGCTTGCTGGGCACGACAACGACCTTGCCCGTCTAGTATCACCAGATATTCCAGAGCACAACCTACAATCGGACGTGGCCCAGGACGGGAAAAATCTTTGATATGCAGGAACACCTTGGCTTTGCTCGGGTCATTCGGCTGGATAAAGCCATAGCCCTTATCATCAAACCATTCCACCAGACGGCCTTGATCACGCATCAACAGTTCCTACCCGACATATTTCAAACGTTCGACCAGCATATTGCGCATTTCGAGCGGATCTTTTTGCAAGATATCGGCACTGCTACGCCCCTCTGTGGCATTTCGCTCTGCCACTTCTAACCGTGACAGCCAAAAACGGCAGGCCGCCATCGCCAGATACACCGGTAAACAGGCAAACTCATCCGGGGTCAGCTCACGCTCCAGCTGATAGGCATTCAGATAAGCATCGGCTTTTTCTTCATCCAAGGTGACTTCCGGATAGTCACTACAAAAATCATTCAGCGTGATGGCAATATCCAGCAGCAAGTCATCACGATTGAGTTCAGAAAAATCCAGAATGCCATGTAATGCCGGGCCAACGAACAGGGTGTTATCACGGAACAGGTCCGCATGGATCAGACCTTGTGGACGGTCGGGAAATTCAGACTGACAGGTTTTGAAACAGTCAAAGACCTGATCCAAGAGTGCCTGATCTTCTGCATTCATACGCTGACGCAGGCGCGTTGCCGTTTCTACCCACCAGCTTTGACCATGGTTACTTTCACGTTGTAGCGGATAATCCTGCAAGACCACATGCATGCGCGCTTGTGCCACAGCAATTGCTTCGACTTGAGGCAGCGTTGCAGGTGATGGATGTTCGCCCTGTAAACGAGGGGCGATTTGTGCCGGTTTCCCTGCGATCCTATGAATCGCCTGTCCAGCAGGTTGTAAAGGCACTGCAACCGGCACGCCATTTTGTCCCAGATGGGTCAGCACAGGAATCAGTTCCCCTGCGGCCTGTTCGCTCAGCTCTTCAAAGACGGTCAGAACAAACTGCTGAGCATCCTCACACACTAAAAAGTAGTTGGTATTTTCAATGCCACCCTGAATTGGAATTAATTCAGTCACAACCAGTCCATAAGGTTCGGCAAACGTCTGAACTTGCTGTAAATTCAATGGGGTATAAACCGACATAGAAAACCTGCAAAAAATCTGATGTATTTTTGCTAGAATACCTGTTCAATCTACCGAGGTGTAGCACCTGCGTAGGGAACTTTCATAATCGGCTGTTATATTTGGAAAAATTTATGCTCGCAAAACGTATCATTCCTTGCCTAGACGTTGATAATGGTCGAGTGGTCAAAGGCGTACAGTTTCTTGATATTCGTGATGCGGGTGATCCGGTAGAAGTCGCACGTCGTTATAACGAACAGGGTGCGGATGAAATTACCTTCCTGGACATTACAGCAACGCATCATGGCCGTGATACCACGTACCGTACCGTTGAACGTATGGCTGAGACTGTTTTTGTCCCGCTGACTGTCGGTGGGGGCGTACGCAAAGTCGAAGATATCCGCAACTTGCTCAATGCCGGTGCCGACAAAGTCAGTATTAACTCTGCAGCCGTGTTTAACCCTGAGTTCGTACAAGAGGCTTCTAGCCACTTTGGCGCACAATGTATCGTGGTGGCGATTGATGCCAAAAAAACCGGCGATCATAAATGGGAAATTTTCACCCACGGTGGCCGCAAACCGACAGGTATTGATGCGATTGAATGGGCCGTAAAAATGGCGGATTATGGTGCGGGTGAACTATTAATCACCAGTATGGATGCGGATGGTACCAAAGCCGGTTATGACCTCGCGCTGATGCGTGCGATCAATGACCGCGTGAACATCCCAACCATTGCCTCTGGCGGCGTGGGCAATCTGCAACACTTGGCCGATGGGATTCTCAAAGGCGGGGCAGATGCAGTCTTAGCTGCCAGTATTTTCCACTTTGGTCAGCACACGATTCCCGAAGCGAAGAAGTATCTGGCTGAACAAGGTATCGAAATGCGTCTGTAATCCATATTCACGAAAAAAGAGCCTACAAGGGCTCTTTTTTTATGCGGGACAAAATCAATTAACCAAAGGGATTCTCAATTTCCCCTTCAGCTTTAAGCTGAATTTTTTCCGGCAAATTCGTTTCTTGTTCCAGCACAGCCACCACCTGATTCAGAAAGTCCTGCAAGGCCCTGGCATTTTTTAATCCCGCCTGATCCTTGGTAATCTGCAAATTCCCATACAGGCTGACATAATCAGTTTGATTTTCTAAGGTCAGATCCTCAATCGCAGAGGATTCCGTTCCCTGTTCAAATGGTTTAAACATTATTGCCTCTCATTGTTCTGTTGGCGATCGCAGCAAGTTTCACCTAGTTTTAAGTGAAAATACCGCAACTGTCTATTTTAAAAACTGTAACAGGAACTGCAACAGCATGGTGAGAATCTGCTTGATCAAACTCGGTGCGGCTTCTTCGGGACTGGGAGAGCTCCCGTTGTCATCACTCCCGGTCGCTGCAGCAATTTTCTGCTGGCCAAATTGCTGCTGGGTCTGTTTGATCTGCTCTGGGGCAACATCTTCAGCACATTGACTCTCGGCATCCCATTGAGCATATTCTAGTGGCTGGTTGGCCTTTACTGCTGTGGCATTCAGAGGCAACTGATAAGTGTTGCGTTTTTGCTCCTCAGAAAGCTGTGGGAACAGATTCATGCCGAGCTGCTCTTCCAAATAGCAGACACTCACGACCTTTACCTGCAGTGAATTGTTGTTCGGTGCAAAATAGGCACCAATCGCCCCGGTTTTCGGCACATAAACCGCTTTAAAAACGGCACTCGGGACAATCACCCCCTTGCCAATCGTTTTCAGTTTCTGCCCCATAAAGACCGGGCCTGTCACCACATAGACATCCTGCTTCTGCTTGGTGACAATGGCGCGGGTGGCTTCTTCCAGCTCACGCCAAATCTGCTGATTGTTTTTTGGTGCTTGTGGCACCATGTTGGCCAAAGAGAAACTGTCATATTGGGCTTGAGTATCCCCCATATCGGCATTCGGTGCCATATGACCACGGTCATAGCCGGAGGCTCGATAATCGGCCAATAATGCCCGATGCTGCTCCGGAATACGGGTTTCTTCGTGGAAATTATCTTCACGTTTAATCTTGGTGGCCAGACGTTTCGGGGTTAAATGCTCGGCCACCCACAGCGGGGTTTTGGACACGCCGGAATACATGACATTGAAGCCATTAAAACAGAGCGGATAGCTGTTTTTCTGTAGGCTGGGGCGAGCTAAATAGGGCGGCACTTCTCGATAGAATTGGCTTAGGCAGGCCGAACTCCCTAGACTCCCTGTAGTCCACTGGCTGAGTTTTTCCTGACCAAAGGCCATTGCGAAACTACCCATCGCCACCAAACCCAGAACTATTTTCAGGCCGTACTGATTCACGCTATTCGAACCAGGCGCATTCTTTTTCAGCTTGTTGTTTGCCATTTCTATTCCGATCGCACCTATTTTTGTGGAGCTTAGCAAGCAGGTCCAGCCCTGTATATTCACCCACCTATCAACTGCACAATCCTTAAACAAGAACAGCTCAATGTCAGCATCGTTCGGGTAACGAAATGTTGGTATTCGACAAGGCTTTCTCTGGTCCTTTGCTGTGTTTCAGTAGTTTTCATTGCGTGACACATTCAGCTTATGTCAATTTCTTCCGCGATATAAATCACACTAAAAAACACATCCGGAGGATATATGAATTCTAAAACCTTGATGCTCGGTCTGATCGGCAGTTTGTTCAGCCTTGGCGTATGCGCTGAACCACCCGTTCAGCCGGGCGATACCCTCGAGAGTCTGTCCAAAGTCAAAATCACCACCAGCACACGTGAGCAAGCCAGTCTGCCAAGTAGCTCCTCCGATCAGGCTGAAATGGTACAGACCAGCAATATCGCAGAGGGTGTTCCAACTGAAGCTGCGGAACAGGCTGGGGCAACAAATGGCGCAGAACAAATGCAGCAACCTTTAGCCCAATCGGACAATGCCGAGAAAGCCAAGCGACCTTATGCCCTTGCGGAACTGCCTTCTTCTGCAGAGCAACCGATCAATCTTGAGACAGCACCTGAGCAGCCTGGCCCTGAAACTACAATGTCCGCACCTGAGGCAGAGAATGAAAAAGCAACGAGCGTAAAACCAGCTTTAACACCTTAAAAAAGCAAAACCAGGGTCAAGGCCCTGGTTTTTTTGAGATCAATCCAAAAAAATTTAAATCTCGATCTGACTCCCTAATTCAACAACACGGTTCGGTGGGATACGATAGAAATCACTGACCGGACTGGTATTGCGCTGCATGGAGATAAACAGTTTTTCTCGCCAGGGTGACATCCCATCTCCCACCGTACTGATAATTCGTTCACGCGATACAAAGAAACTGATATTCATTAAGTTGTATTCTAGTTCCAGATCCTGATACACCGCTTGCAGTGCCTGTGGAATATTCATTTCATCTTTAAAGCCGTAGTAAATTTCTACGCGGTAAAAATGCTGATTCAGGGTTTCAATCTGGAAGCGCGCTTCATCCGGCACATACGGCACATCCTGAATTTTGACCGTAAGCATAATGTTCTTTTGATGCAGCACTTTATTGTGCTTCATGTTGTGCAACATGGCATGTGGCACGACCGTGGGTGTACCTGTGAGGAATACAGCTTCACCTTCAACCCAGTTGGCCTGCTCGCCAATACTCTGGACAAACAGTTCAAGTGGCAAAGTATCTTGCTGGAGTTTGCTGAAGGTCAACTCTCGGCCCTGTTTCCAGGTAAACAGCAACAAGAAAGCCACACCGCCAATCAACAATGGAACCCAACCACCAGAGAAGACTTTTAGCGAGGTCGCACCCACCAGAATCAGATCCAGCAGTAAAAACGGAATGATCAATAAAGCCAGTTTTGGCATTTTCCATTTCCAGGTATAACGCATCAATGCCGCGATCAATAAAGTGTCACACAGCATGGTCAGTGTCACCGCAAGACCATAAGCATTAGCAAGGCGTGAACTGGTCTGGAAAATCAGGATCAGGATAATAATGGACGTCAATAAAACCCAGTTCAGCAAAGGCACATAAATCTGTCCCTGCTCCTGATCAGAGGTATGTTTAATCGATAATCGTGGTAGATAGCCCAGTTGGATGGCTTGGCGTGCTAATGAAAACACACCGGAAATGACCGCCTGCGAGGCAATAACAGCCGCCATCGTAGCCAGAAAAATCATCGGGTACAGTGCCCATTCCGGAACCAGATGATAGAACGGATTCTCAATCGCTGCTGGCTCACGCAGCAATAAAGCCCCTTGTCCGGCATAGTTCAGCAACAAACATGGCAGAACCACAAAGAACCAGGCCAACCGGATTGGCAGGGCGCCAAAATGTCCCATATCAGCATATAATGCCTCACCACCGGTGACCGTCAACACCACTGCCCCCATGATGAAGAAAGCCATCAAGGGATGCGTCAAAATAAAATCAAAAGCCCAATGTGGACTGAACATACCCAATACCACTGGGGTCTGAACAATACTGCTGATGCCTAAAACACCTAAAGACAGAAACCACAGCAAGGTAATTGGACCAAAAAACTTGCCAACAAAGGCTGTACCATATTTCTGCATCACAAATAAGCTGATCACAATGCTAATCGCAATCGGCACAATGTAGGGATCTAGAGCATCTGTGGCGATCGAGAGACCTTCCACGGCAGACAGCACTGAAATGGCCGGCGTAATGATTCCATCACCAAAGAATAGCGAGGCACCAATAAAACCAATGGCGATCAGCAATAGCTTCTTGCGGTCTGTAAACGAATTTTCCCGCAGGTTCAGCGCAAGCAATGCCATGATCCCACCTTCGCCGTTGTTATCGGCGCGCATCACGATCGCGACATACTTGATGGTAATGACTAAGGTCATGGTCCAGAAGATGATGGACAAAATCCCTAAGACGTTACCAATACTGATTCCCAAGCCATGCGCAGCATGGAAAGACTCTTTGAGTGCGTACAGGGGACTGGTTCCGATATCTCCAAACACCACCCCTAATGCTGCCAATGTAATCGCAGGCAATGCGGCTTTCTGTGCAGTACTTTGCATATTCAGTCTTCAATTTTGACGCTATTTTCTTACCATATTAACACTGCCATGAATCTTTTGCTGCAAATCAATTATTTGGTCTTGGCAGAATATGTTTTTTTCGTTATCATCGCTCGCCTTGGTGAGGTGTCCGAGTGGCTGAAGGAGCACGCCTGGAAAGTGTGTATACGTTTGCGCGTATCGAGGGTTCGAATCCCTCTCTCACCGCCAAGATTCATAATCATGTAGCCACATGATGTCTTAGAAGGCTTAAATCTAAAGGGTTTAAGCCTTTTTTATTGCCTTTTGAAATCCGTTTTTTGAGTAAAAACACAATTCCTCGTAATTAGAAATAATTCATCACCTTCTTTCCACAGTCACGGAATTCATCAATATAGATTTAACTCAAACATCAAAAATAAATGAAAATTCCATCAAATTTCACCCACTCTCTTTTACGTCTAGATACATGTTCAGACTAGAACAATCTGCGTATTTTTTGCATGCTTAAAGTGTCGTTATGGTTTTGGAAATTTCTTATTACATCCACATCAGGAGAAGCGTATGAGCCACAAACACAATATAAAAAAAGACGAACAGCGTAAGGAAGCTGAAGAGCGGCAAAAACTGCACCAAGAACGAGAAGAAAAAGAAGCACAAGAAAAAGCCGATTTACCTGATCCCGAAAAATCACGTCCTTACGTCAAATATCACTAAGCAACTTCCTGAAACGTCAGTCTCTCATCAGAAAGTTTGAATCTAGCATTCAAACTTTCTATTTTGTAGTTGTTTAAATTTCTACCTAGTTTTTATAGGTAGTTTTAAAATGAAATAAATGTGTTGCAAGAAAATTCATTTATTTTTATCTGGTGAGATTTCAATTGCGGTTCTACCCCTGATCAATTGGACAAAACACAACCAACCGTTAATACACTCGCTTGTATTTTAGATCGATTTCGGTAAAATTCTCGCCACGTTGCCGGCATAGCTCAGTTGGTAGAGCAACTGACTTGTAATCAGTAGGTCCACAGTTCGAATCCGTGTGCCGGCACCATTCCTTTCTCGCGTTGCTTTGACTAAAACCCTCTCGCGTTCAGCACTGTGACTCAGCTGCCCTCTCTGCAGAAATTTGCAAATAATTTAGATAACCTTCACGATAAAGCTTGTCACACAATTTTGCTGTCATCAGAATTTTAAATCCATCCAACCCGGCTGTTTTCAGTGCTGTTTTTGCTAACTGATCAACATAATTTGCAAAACCGGCCAATACCGCTTCGGACAAATCGGTGAACTGGCATTGGCTAAATCCCGACTCAAATAACATCTCTTCCGCTTGCTGCTGCTCCGGTAAAGTGTCCACATCGATATCTGCCGCTTTCAGTAAATAGCGATATTGAAGCTGTTTAAAGGAAGATAAAGTCTGCCAGCGAGGTGAACGCACCAAATAATGGAAAGCTAAACGCCCTTGGGGCTTAAGCATACGGTGAGCAACGTTCAGAAATTTACTAAAGGCATGATGATAAGCCGCATCGATGCACAAGACGACATCGAAAGCCTGTTCTAACTCAGGTTCTCTCAGTTGCAGAAAAGACGAGGCATAGATTGCATCTAATCCCGGAATGCACTGCTGTTGAATTTGCTCAACGCAGGCCTTTTGTAATTCGACGGCACTAAAATGGCTTAAATGGTAATGCTGAGACCAATGGAGCAGACTGGCACCTTGGCCACAGCCTAAATCCAGCACATGGTCGGTGGCTTTTAAAGCAATGGCCTGTGCCAACTGATCAGCCAACTGGCGGCAGGCTTCGGGATATGATCGCTGCTGTGCCGACCAATATCCCAAATTACTCCAAGCGAGTAAGGACTCATCTCCCAACAGCGTGCTATTAATCGCATACTTATACTGAGGAAATAAAGCCTGTAGCATCTTGCGTAATTGCATGCTGCTTTAATAGCCTAACTCGGGTGCCACCTCAATATGCGGTTTCAAGCCGACAAATGGCAATGGTGCCCCTAAAATTTCAGCAATTTTCATCGCTGAGGTCACGGCGGACTCTAAAATTGGCAAGCCATCACATGACCAGGAGCCGCAGTAAAAGACTTTACGACCAAGTTGTAAATGACGTTGCTGCAATTCATGATTCAAAGCGACAGTTTCGCGATCAACTACGGCACGAGTTAAGGTCACAGAAGAAATGATTTTCTTAGGATCAATCGGGGTAACAGGACGCCAAGTTTGGAATACTGGTGTCTTACCCACCAAGCTTGGCTCAACAGCATTAATCCATACGGTAAATTGCTGACGGGTAAATTGACGATCCATCATATAGCTCAATGCAGACCAGTCCTTACGGCGTGGCGGCATCACCGATGGATCAGTATGCACCACCAGATCACCTTGCTCGAAACGGAATTTGCTCAGTAAAGCCAGATCATCAGCAAATTGTGGTGTATTCAGTAATTCTGCCATTTTCGTTGTTGGCGTCGCCACCACGACACGGTCAAACAGGTAATGCTTGCCCTGCATCGTTTCAACCCGTACCTGTTCATCCTGCTGTTCCACATTGACTACAGGCGATGCACTGTGCAGCTCGATATCTTGAATCAAACGGTCGACCAGAGCCGGTGTTCCCCCTTGCAAACGCAGTAATGCTTCACCATCCGTCAACTGGCGCAAAAAAGTCAGTAAAGGCTTGGCAGGCCATTCACCAATGGTTTTGGGATCACAGGTACAGATGGTATAAAGCACCGGCATGATCGCACCGTGCCAGAACACTTCTTCAATATCATGCTGTTGAATGAATTCATTCAGCGTGATGTCTTGGTCTTTGGATTTAAAAAATTTGTGCAGTGCGGTCTTTAACTGCAACATGCCTTTGACCAGACGCCAGCCATATTGCTTGATGCCTTTACGGTTATTGATAATCGGCAAATTACCAATCCGGGTACGGCTGGTGGTCAGCCATGTCTCGGTACGATCTTCAAATAACCAGCTACACGCCATATAGGTGCGCACCGGAAAGGTTTTCATGCCGAGATGAGTGGCTAGGCTGAGAGTGTTTTTCCATAAATTCGGATTCATCACACGCAACGGTGCATCAATCAACCCACCATCAAATTCGATACTATGGCTATCCATGCCGCGACCCGGCAGCGCCTCAAAAATCGTAATATTATGTCCTGCATCTTTAAGAATTCTTGCGGTAGCTAAGCCAGCCATGCCACTACCAATAATTGCAATATCCAAAATTATTATCCGTGAGTGAACTATTTTCTCGATTATGAACCATACTTTTTAGAAAAACTGTATTAAAAAATGCCAGTTTTTTCTTTTTCCCCCTACTGGCCTTTTTTACATTTTATTGTACTTTTCTGATATCTAGCGAGTACCATAACATGATCAAAGATAAATGAAAAATTATAAAAATTTACATATTTATAAAAAATACTTTTAAAAAATGAACACTTAATTTAACTATTTTTTTATCATACATTTTACAATGTCAGCCGAGTTGGTTAAGATAGCCTGTAAAATAAAAATTGATAACTACATCACACTATCTACAATAAATAATCAGACCAACGCGACAAAACAAGAAACTTAGCAGCGCATAAAATAAAGAAGCCCCTACCCAAGTAGGCGCTTCTTGCTTTTTTTCTCACTCAGCTCAATACCAATACAGGCCAATACGGCGTTATTCAGTTGACGCTATCACACCAAATTTACCACGATGGAAATCCTCAAAAGCCTGGATAATTTCTTCTTTGCTATTCATCACAAATGGACCATAACCCTGAATAGGCTCATTCAATGGGCGGCCAGTCAGTATCAGGAGTTTACAGTCCTGCTGTGCGGCAAGCTGTATCGCTGCTTCACCATCCTGAGCGAAAATCACCACGGAATGATCCTGCACTTTTTGTGTATCATTCAGCAGCATTTCGCCTGCCAGTAAAACCAGTAAAACGGTGTGATCCACTGGAACATGGATCCATTGGCTATGTCCGGCTTTTAATTCTACATCCCAGACATTGATTGGGCTAAAGGTAGAAGCGGGTCCGCTCTGCTGCGCGTATGCTCCGGCGATCACTCGCAGTTGACCTGCAGCCTGTTCAAATGTAATCACCGGAATATCCTGCGCTTGGATGGCCTGATAGCGGGGTGGCGTCATTTTATCTTTCGCCGGAAGATTCACCCAAAGCTGAGCCATTTCAAATAAACCGCCACGTTGCGCATATGCTGCAGAATGGAATTCTTCATGCACCAGTCCTGCTCCTGCGGTCATCCATTGTACGTCGCCTGCTTGAATTGTACCGCCACCGCCACTTGAATCCTGATGGCTGACTTCTCCCTGATAGGCAATGGTCACGGTTTCAAAACCGCGGTGAGGATGGGAACCTACGCCATGACGCTCTGTCGTCGGTGCAAATGAATACGGTGCGGCATAATCCAATAACAAGAATGGGCTAATCGCCTGTCCTAAACGGTCATAGGAAAACAAGGTACTGACCGGAAAACCATCCCCGACCCAATGCATTTGCTGGTTACGGTAAAGACCCGCCACTTTCTTCATCTGTTTTGCTCCTTGAGCCAGAATATACATACTTGAGGGTTATGCTAAAGCCTTCTAGTCTCCAGCAATAGTCCATTCACTGACACACATCGTGTCATTAATGAGACATCCTGCTCCTGTGATTTCCCATACACCTCAATCTAGAAATTTGATCATAAAAAAACACCCGGAATCTGGGTTCTGGATGTTGTTTTTGATTCAGGATATAGTTAAATCTTACCAATCAGGTCAATCGACGGTGCCAAGGTTGCCTCACCCTCTTTCCATTTGGCAGGACACACCTCACCCGGATGCGTATGCACATATTGGGCTGCTTTCACTTTACGTAGCAATTCCTGAGCATCGCGACCAATACCGCCAGCATTGATTTCAATAATCTGAATCTTACCGTCTGGATCAATCACAAAAGTTCCACGATCAGCCAAACCGTCTTGCTCAATCAACACTTCAAAGTTTTTAGCCAGCGTCCAGGTTGGATCGCCCACCATCAAGTATTGGATTTTTTTGATTTCATCCGAACTATCATGCCAGGCTTTATGGGTAAAATGTGTATCGGTTGAAACCGAATAAATTTCTACGCCAAGCTGCTGAAATTCTACATAGTGATCTGCCAAATCACCCAACTCCGTCGGACAAACAAAGGTGAAATCCGCCGGGTAGAAAAATACCACCGACCATTTGCCTTTCATATCGGCTTCCGAAATTTCTACAAATTGGTCATTGTGATACGCAGTTGCCTGAAAGGGCTTTACTTCGGTATTGATTAAGCTCATTCGATATTCCTCAATTAAATGACTTGGATTGCTTCTGTTGTGAAGCCAGAATACGAAAGATTTAAAAACAGGTAAAACCGTAGTTTTTTATAATTTTGATCGTTATTTTAGATTTTAAATTCAATTACACCTTCGTAATCGCCATATTTTAGAATTTTAATGTTTTTACAATACAAAGAAAAAAACCCTCTCAGCAGAGAGGGTTTTGATCAGCTCCCAATCTGTCAAAACGGAAGATCATCATCTAAATCGGCAGGTGCAGACATTGGCGCAGCTTGAGGAGCCTTCGGCGCGAAACCACTTGGGTTGTTATTGCCATAACCGGTGTTTTGGCCATATGACGGATTCGGCTGGTTCGCGTTATTATTTTGCTGACCATAGCCGCTTTGCGGGTTGTTATTAAAGCGTGGCTGATTAAAGCCTGTATCACCGCCCATACCCTGCTCACCTTGTGGACGGTTCGAGTCCAGCATCTGCATTTGTTCACCACGAATTTCCGTAGTGTAACGCTCCTGACCATTTTGATCTGTCCACTGGCGGGTACGCAATGAACCCTCAATATAGACTTTTGAGCCTTTACGCAAATATTGCTGTGCGATTTCACCTAAACGGTTATGTAATACAATCCGGTGCCATTCTGTTTGTTCTTTGCGCTCACCGGTATTTTTATCCATCCAGGATTCACTGGTCGCAATTGAAAATTGAGTTAAAGATCCACCATTTGGAAAAGTTTTAGTTTCTGGATCACGTCCCAACGTACCGACTAAAATTACCTTATTAACACCACGCATCTGCTTTCATCTTCCTATTCAATTCTATCTTTTACTTTATAAGAGTTATGCTTAAATGGCTACCTCTTTCCCCAATAACTGCGTCAGGCTGTGTCGAGCTGCATCATCAATCAATGCCTTGTCGACCTTCACAAACGCGACGTTTTGATCAGGCATCACCACAACTTCTTCAATACCATGAATGGCCAGTAATTTTGAAGTCCACTCATCTGTTTGTCGTGTTTCCGGCAAACGGAACACCATGGAAGATAAATAGCGTGGTTGCTTCAGGGTGAAGCTAATCGCCAACCAAATTACGGCGAGCACAGCCAAGAAGGCCCAACCTTGTCCCTGATTTTGCAGGGTGAGCAGATGACCACCCAGCATCCCGCCACAAAATGCACCAAGAAACTGTCCGCTGGCATTGACCCCCATCGCGGTTGCTTTCGATTGAATGGGTGCTGCTTTGGATAGCCAGGAAGGCAACAGTGCCTCCATGACATTAAAAGCAATAAAGAATAGCCCCAGACCGGTCAACAAGCCATATTTAGATTGATAACCCCACGCCATCACAATGAGACCCAGAATAATTCCTGTAATCGCAGTCAGGAAAATGCCGCGCATTTTGCGATATTTTTCCGCCAAGATAATACTTGGAAAAGCGAAAAACATACTGATGACCAGTAGTGGCAAATATACCCAGCTATGATGTGCCAAAGGTAAACCCGCGTACTGGATCAACTGACCCGGTACAAAAACAAACATCGCAGTTAGCAATAAATGTAATGCAAAAACCGACAGATGCAGGCGGTTTAAATCCCCCATGCGGATCACTTCGGCTAGCTGTTTGCCATAGCCCTGCGCAAAATTACGATGATGGCGCGTCACTTTCGGCACCAACAACATCATAAAACAGGCGGCAATGCCCATAATGGTTGTCACCCAGAACAGGCCGGAAATTCCCACCAGTGAGGTCAACCAAGGCCCCATGCTAAATGCCACCACAAAGGATAAACCAATACTCATCCCCATCACGGCCATGGCTTTGGTACGGTGTTCTTCACGTGTGACATCGGACAGCAAGGCCATGACGACTGCAGAGACTGCCCCCCCACCCGCAATCGCTCGCCCGGCAATCACCCCATAAATCGTCTCGGACATCGCGGCAATCGCCCCACCCAAGGCAAACATCAGCAGGCCAAACACAATCAAAATCTTGCGGTTATAACGATCGGCAATCAGGCTAAACGGAATCTGTAAAATGGCTTGGGTCAAACCATAAACACCCACGGCCAAACCAATTAGCCCCGGAGTCGCATATTGATAGGACTGTCCTGCAACTGAAAATACCGGGATAATCATGAACAGACCCAACATGCGCAAGGCAAAAATACTGCTTAAAGCAAAAGTTGAGCGACGTTCTAAAGCATTCATCATATGTCAGCTTGTCATAGATTCGGGGAAATAATCTGGCTATTGTAATTCAAGCCACTGCACACTGCATAAAAAAGGGTGCTCTGCAGCACCCTGATTTTATATTTTTTTACAACAATTCAGTTAACCCAAGCGGTCTTGCTGTTTGCGGTATTGAATTGATGCAATTACCGCCCACACGATAAACGCTACGCCAATTAACCCTGTCACGACTTCAGGTACATGCACACCCGTACCACTAGCGAGCATAATAAAGGCCAATGCACCGATTGCATAGTGAGCACCATGTTCCAAGTAGATGTAAGCATCTAATGTGCCTTTCTCTACCAAGTAAATAGTCATCGAACGGACAAAGATCGCACCGATTGCCAAGCCAAGCATAATAATGACGACATCACTGGTAATTGCAAATGCACCAATCACACCATCGAAACTGAACGATGCATCCAGGACTTCAAGATAGAGGAAGCCACCGAAACCTGCTTTCACCACACCCTTCGCTGCACCATTCACATCTTGGGTCACCGCATTGCCATTTTCATCAATTTCCGGTTCACCACCGAGTAAATGGCTCAACACCTGCACACCGATATAAATCACGATACCCCAGATCCCCGCCATGGTCACGGCCAAGCGGACCTCTTCGGCCACGTTTGCCGCCATCACCAACAAGGCAATCAGTGCAAGAAATACTGACATCGCCGGTACATTTGCCAAACTGGATAAACGTCGCTCTAGCCAGTGGAACCAGTGCGTGTCTTTACCTTCATCCAGGAAGAAATTCAGGAACACCAACAGCAAGAAAGCGCCACCAAAGGCTGCAATTTCAGCATGATGCGCCATCAAACGTTCCGAATAGGTTTTCGGGTCATTCAGCGCCAGCTTGGCCACTTCGATCATGCCCATATCTGCCGTGACTGCGACAATCACCACCGGGAAAACCAGACGCATACCAAAAACGGCAATCAGGATCCCTACAGTCAGAAAAATCATTTTCCAAAAATGATCCCAGCCACGAAGGACAGAGGCATTCACCACGGCGTTATCGAAGGACAGTGACACTTCCATCACTGCCAGAATGGCCGTAATCGTCAGTGCGGTCAGCATGGTAGTCAGACCTGCTTCAGGGCCGTGGGTATAGCCCCAATAGGCAGCGAGTATCAGACAAACTACCGTAAACAATATGGAGAAACGAAAATGCTGCATAGAAAAACCTATTCGCAAGAAAAAGAGCCAGCTCAGTGGACGTCACTGATACTAAAAAAATTGAATGGCACCATTATGACGCGTTTTAAGGATTTTAGCGAAATACGACTTGTGTAAATTCTTAAAAAAACAGCAACCTTCCAATGTAGCCAATGTCATAAATTCACTCGACTCGAGCTACGCAGCCACACATAAAGCAAAAATGTTGCCATACTTTCATCACATCATGCTCACATCCACTGGGTTATGCTTAAGCCATGATGCAAGTGAATCTATGGGTGACATGGCTGAAAATATCAGCCTGTTCCTCCGTGGAGATACCTTGAGAATTACATGCCTTTTCATGGAATGATCGATTAAACTTAACCCTATGATGCCTTGAACCTGCGGGAACAAGCCTCATATCCATTG
Organism: Acinetobacter minutum; assembly: GCF_035916735.1. Taxonomy (NCBI): domain Bacteria; kingdom Pseudomonadati; phylum Pseudomonadota; class Gammaproteobacteria; order Moraxellales; family Moraxellaceae; genus Acinetobacter; species Acinetobacter minutum. Next base: position 162,819 of record NZ_JAQIHG010000001.1, on the reverse strand, counting down.
TCTATTTAACGAACTGGGATCATTATGAGCCAAAGTCACATCCGTATTCGTGGGGCACGCACACACAACCTAAAAAATGTGTCACTCGACATTCCACGCGACAAATTTGTGGTGATTACGGGACTGTCTGGCTCAGGTAAATCCTCCCTGGCCTTTGACACTTTATACGCAGAAGGCCAGCGCCGTTATGTTGAATCCTTGTCAGCTTATGCACGCCAGTTTCTTTCACAAATGGAAAAACCGGAAGTCGACTCGATTGAAGGTCTGTCGCCAGCGATTGCCATTGAACAGAAATCCACCAGCCACAACCCCCGTTCTACCGTAGGCACCATTACCGAAATTTATGATTACCTGCGCTTGCTCTATGCACGCGTAGGGACACCGTATTGTCCTGAGCATGATTTGCCGATGGTGGCACAGACCATCAGCGAAATGGTGGATGCCGTTAAAAGCTTGCCAGAAAGCACGGCGCTCATGCTGTTGGCTCCTGTTGTGCGTGAACGTAAAGGTGAATACACCCAGCTATTTGAACAGTTACAGGGCCAGGGTTTTGTTCGTGCGCGTGTCGATGGTGAAATTGTCGAGATCGATAGTGTTCCAGAACTGGATAAAAAGAAAAAACATACCATTGAAGTGGTCGTGGACCGTTTCAAGGTACGCGATGACTTAGGTAACCGCATTGCGGAATCCTTTGAAACCGCACTACGCTTAGGCGGTGATATTGCAATTTTGTCCTGGATTAATGCAGAACATCCGGATCGGGTCTTTTCAGCAAAACATTCCTGCCCGCAATGTGACCGTGCTGTAGCCGAACTAGAACCGCGCCTATTCTCTTTTAACAATCCTTATGGTGCCTGCCCAGTCTGTGATGGTTTGGGAACACGTAGTCATTTTAGTGCGGAAAAGCTGATCCCGAATCCGGGTGTTTCGATTAGCCAGGGTGCCATTCGTGGCTGGGACCGCCAGCGTCCTTATTATTATTCGATGCTACAAAAAGTGGCCGAGCATTTTGGCTTTTCTTTGGATACACCTTGGCATGAACTGGATAAAGATACCCAGAAAAAATTCCTTCATGGCACCGGCAAAGAAAAAATCGACCTGAGCTATACCGATGAGCGCGGCCGTCGCCATAATCGGGTGATTCCATTTGAAGGGATCTTGCCGCATCTAGAACGCCGTTACCGGGAAACTGAAAGCAACTATGTGCGTGATGATCTGGCCCAATATCTCTCCAATGCAGCCTGTAATGCCTGCGATGGCTCACGTCTGAATGAAATTTCCCGTAACGTCAAAATTCTGGATAAAACCATCAGCGCCATCACCAAGATGTCGATTGGCGATGCCGAAGATTACTACCAAAACCTGCAACTGGACGGTGCAAAAGGTGAAATTGCCGACAAGATTTTTAAAGAAATTCGCGAACGTCTGCACTTTTTGGTCAGTGTCGGCCTGAACTATCTGAGCCTTTCACGCTCTGCGGAGACTTTATCCGGTGGTGAGGCCCAGCGGATCCGGCTTGCTTCACAAATCGGTGCCGGCTTGATGGGCGTGATGTATGTGCTCGATGAACCATCCATTGGTCTGCATCAACGTGACAATGACCGCCTACTACAGACCCTGATTCGCCTGCGTGATCTTGGCAATACCGTGTTGGTGGTAGAGCATGATGAAGATGCGATTCGTGCTGCCGACCATATTATTGATATTGGTCCGGGCGCCGGGATCCATGGTGGTCATATCATCGCTGAAGGGACTGCAGATGAACTGGCCAAACATAGTGACTCGCTCACCGGTAAATACCTGTCAGGTATGCTCAAAATTGCGGTTCCCGCACAACGAAAACTGCCACCCAATCCAGAACACTACATTAAGCTCAATGGGGCTTGCGGACACAACCTGAAAAATGTCGATCTGACGCTGCCTTTAGGGGTGATGACCTGCGTCACGGGCGTTTCCGGTTCAGGTAAATCCACTCTGATTAACCGGACACTGCTTCCGTTAGCGGCGACCCAACTGAATGGTGCAACCACGCTCACCGCTGAGAAATTTGATTCAATTGATGGCCTGCAATATCTCGATAAAGTGGTCGATATTGATCAAAGCCCGATTGGCCGTACCCCACGTTCCAATCCGGCCACCTATACCGGCTTATTTACTCCGATTCGAGAACTATTCGCTCAAACGCCTGAGGCCAAGGCACGTGGCTATAGCGCCGGTCGTTTCTCTTTTAACGTGCGCGGCGGGCGCTGTGAAGCCTGTGAAGGTGATGGCATGATCAAAGTGGCCATGCATTTCCTGCCGGATATGTATGTGCCTTGCGATGGCTGCCATGGCAAACGCTATAACCGAGAAACGCTGGAAGTCAGCTACAAAGGCCGCAACATCTCGGATGTACTGGAAATGACCGTTGAAGACGCTGCCCAATTTTTTGATGCTATTCCGGTGATTCACCGTCGTCTGGAAACCCTGATTCAGGTGGGGCTGGGCTATATCAAGCTAGGACAGGCAGCCACTACCCTGTCAGGTGGTGAAGCGCAACGGGTGAAACTGGCACGCGAGCTGGCCAAACGTGATACCGGTAAAACCCTGTATGTCCTGGATGAACCTACCACAGGTCTGCATTTCCATGATATTGCCAAATTACTCGATATCCTGCATGAACTGCGGAATAAGGGAAATACCATTGTGGTGATTGAACACAATCTGGATGTGATTAAAACCGCTGACTGGATTGTGGACTTAGGCCCTGAAGGTGGTTCAGGGGGTGGACAGATTATTGCCGAAGGCACACCTGAGCAAGTGGCGGAACTTGCAATCTCGCATACCGGTCGCTTCCTGAAACCCTTGTTGAAATAACAGGATGATTGCCTACCGTAAGATCGGATGGTGAAAATACAGCATAAGTGTAAAAGCTGAGTTTACGTTAAGTCAGAATCCCGGTCTTGAGCCGGGATTTTTTATCCCCACCAGAAGCTTTAATCATCAGGACTGATCAAGCACCACGCCAAATGACGAGTTGTTTTTTCTGCATCAATCAAACAAAAAAAAGCCCAACCTTGGGGAAGTTGGGCATATAAAATGAAAAGTCACATTTTGGAGAATCAAAAATTTCCCACGTCACTGGAAATCATTCGACATCACTATTATGGGAAATTCTTCACACAATGTAAATCCGATTAATTTAATCAGATTTAAAATCTCTATCGAAAATAAGAATAGAATGCTTAATCGATCACAAAACACGCTTTTATTGAATAACTAATATACAAAAAATTACATTTTTAAATAAAATTAATAATTACTTCATTAAAATGAAACAAATAATTTTAAATTAATGAATTTAAATTCATCTTATTGATAGTTTTTAACATTCAATTTTTAATAGATAAATGTTTTATCCAATGATAAAAAACAAGGATTAAAAACTAAATTACAGAGGTTTTAAGACAAAAAAGCTTTTAGCTAATTGTAAAAACTCATTTTTTCCGAGTTGACAAGATTTTTTACAATAGAACAATTTTTAACCCAAACAAAATTAAAGCTAAAAATCTAATTTTTAAACATTTTTAAGCTTATTGACTTCATACATTGTTACAATAAAATGAAATTGTATGACTTTTTTGTTGTTTTTATAACAAGGACTATCGCTATGAAAAAACTCGGTTTAGCCACTGCATTATTATTAGCCATGACCGGTGCTCAAGCTTATCAATTCGAAGTACAAGGTCAATCTGAATACATCGATAATACTGTAAATGACAAAAATTTTACTGGGGCAGTTCAAGGGACTTACTATCTTAAAAATGTAGATACCTCTAAAGGCCCATTGGCTGAAGCTGCATTCTTGAATCAAGCATCAAACGTTTCTTTAGCATATAACTATGGTGAGTATGATGAAGATGGCGCGGATCTTGTTTCACACACTTATGGTGCTAAAGCAGAAGCTTACATCCCAACTCAAGTAGTACCTGTATATGCATCAGCATCTTACAGCCACACACATAATGATGCTAAAAATGTATTAGCTGCTGATGCTGAAGGTAATGGTGACCGTTACGCATTGGAATTGGGTGCAGTGGTTGTGCCAAACTTCTTAGTTGCAGTAGGATATACTAGTGTTGCAGATACATATGCACTTGATACTTTTAAAATCCTCAATGGCGGCGTAGCTAAAGCAGGATTAGAAGCAGCTACAATCGCTGATGATCAAGATGCAATTACTGCACGCACAAAATACGTGGGCAAAATTGATGGTACCAACATGGCGATCGGTTTCGAAACTGGTCTTGTCTACGGTGAAGATACCGCTTACGAATTAAAAACTGATTTGTATCTCAATCCACAACTCAGCGTGGGTGCTTCTTACGCAGAGTCAAGCTATGACTTCTCTCCAAGTAAAGCTTGGGGTGCTAATGTAAACTACTTCATCACTCCAGCAGTGGCTGTTGGTGCAAGCTACGTAAATGCTAACGATGAAATTGATAACGTTGACACTCAAACAGTTGGCCTAAATGCTAAATTCCGTTTCTAATTCTTTAGAAACCCATAAAAAAGGATCCATCTAGGATCCTTTTTTATTTCTCTGTTGCTGAATTTGAACATTTGGAATTCTATTTGAGGGTGAATGCACAATATATTGTAACGCCACAAGACGCGATACAATTAAAGCCAGGTACATGACCCCACAGAACATCTGCAACATGGCAATCACACGCGCAGGCGGCGACAATGGCATCAAATCCGATAGCCCCGTTGCGGATTGCAAGCTAAAACTTAAGAACAGCAGATCGAGCCAGCTTTGCACACTTTGCAGCTGGTTGGGATTCTGAAAACTTCCTGGTAACAACAATTGGCAAATATTATATAAAAAGGCAAAACCCCAAGCCATTAAAGTAAATGTGGCTCCTGCTGCGAATAATTCATCTTTAGTGAGATAACGGTCTTGGAACATGTATCTCAACAAACCATAGGCCGCGCTAAAGTAAGCACTCGCTTCAAACACATGGGCCGTAATCTGAATCGGTAAAGCCGCATACCCCAACAAAATCAGCAGCGAAAAGAAAAAAGCCCCGATCACAAAGAACAGGCCTAACAGAGTATAAATGGGCGTTTGCCGGATCACTTTAGCAATAATTAACAGTGCCAGCACTCCCACAGACCAGCTCAGAGCACGATAAGTAGGACTACCATTGGTTAATAAGGCCAAAATCAAAATGAATAACTGTACGAGCAGCAACCAGGCTGAAGGTAAATGCTGAAAATTTTGCCCAAATCTTTTCCACAGCCAAAGCATAAGAACTCACCTTTATTTTCTATTTCTATCCTGACCGGATTGAAACATAAAATATGAGCTCTGCCTGCTTATAACCTGGTGTCATTTTTGTAATAAGCGATGAATAAAAGGCAAAAAAACAAAAAGCCCCGATCTTGGGGCTTTTTGTTAAGTTTGGGTTAGATTAGTGGTCGCTAGCGCCAGAAGCACCGATACCAGTCATCGAACGTACAAACTGTGAGTTGAAGCGAGCTTGTTCTGCTTTTGCACGTGCAGAACCATCAGTCACAGAGAACAACCAGCAGCACACGAAAGACAAGGTAATAGAGAACAATGCCGGGTTACCATATGGTAGTGGAGCTTGGTCAGAAATCTTCAAGGTATCTACCCATACTGCTTTGGTTAAGCAGATCAAGACTACCGCACTGATAAGACCAGCCAAACCACCGATCACTGCACCACGAGTCGTTAGACCACGCCAGAACATTGAAAGCACAAGTACTGGGAAGTTTGCAGATGCTGCTACAGCGAATGCCAAACCAACCATGAATGCAACGTTTTGTTTTTCGAACAGGATACCCAAGACCATCGCGAAGATTGCAAGACCAACAGTCGCCATCTTAGAAACACGAAGCTCAGATTCCATTGTAGTCTGGCCTTTCTTGAAGACGTTAGCATACAAGTCGTGAGAGATTGCAGATGCACCAGAAAGTGTCAAACCAGCAACTACCGCAAGAATCGTTGCGAACGCAACTGCAGAGATAAAGCCAAGGAACAAGTTACCACCAACAGCATGACCCAAGTGAACCGCAGCCATGTTGCTACCACCAAGCAATTCAAGCTTGCCATTCAACGCAGTTTTCGCAGCATCGATGTATTGTGGGTTTTGAGATACGAACAGGATCGCACCGAAACCAATGATGAAGGTTAACAGGTAGAAGTAACCGATAAAGCCCGTTGCCACAACAACTGATTTACGTGCTTCTTTCGCGTCTTTAACCGTGAAGAAACGCATCAAGATGTGTGGAAGACCTGCGGTACCGAACATCAATGCAAGACCTAGAGAGATCGCATCAATTGGGCTCTTCACAAGAGAACCAGGACCCATGATCTTGGTTGCTTCTTCAAGAGAGATGTTACGTACTTGAGAGAATACATGGATCGATTGAGTGAACATTTCGCTGAAGCTGAAACCCACTGACTTCAATACCATGAAGGCCATGAAGGTTGCACCACTGAGCAGCATCACCGCTTTAATGATCTGTACCCAAGTTGTTGCCAACATACCACCGAAGATTACGTAAGCCATCATGAGGAAGCCCACGATTATAACCGCGATGTTATAGTCCAAACCGAAGAGTAGTTTAACCAGCTGACCTGCACCCACCATCTGCGCAATCAGGTAGAAAGCAACGACGAACAATGAGCTGACCGCTGCCATTGCACGAACTGGTTTTTCTTCTAAACGGAAAGACACTACGTCAGAGAAGTTATATTTACCCAAGTTACGTAGACGTTCTGCGACCAAGAACAATACGATTGGCCAGCCGACCATGAAGCCAAGAGAGTACATCAAGCCATCATAGCCTGAGTTGAACACCATTGCGGAAATCCCGAGGAAGGATGCCGCTGACATGTAGTCACCCGCAATTGCCAGACCATTCTGGAAACCACTGATACCACCACCGGCAGTATAGAAGTCTTTGGTCGATTGAGTCTGCTTAGCTGCCCATTTGGTGATAAACAGCGTCAAACCAACGAAGATGACGAACATGATGATCGCAGTCCAGTTGGTTGGCTGTTTCTCAGCCGTACCTTCCAGTGCCGCGGCCATTGCATTGCTAGAAAGTAATGCGGCTGAAGCAACAAGTGCTGAAGCTTTAAGTGAAGTCCAGTTCATTATTTGCGATCTCCTGCGTGGGTGATCATTTCTACTTCACGCATTGCTTCTGCGTTGAGCTGATCAAAAGCGCTATTGGCAATGGATGAATAGACCCAGCACAATACGAATGACGCTACAATAACACCCAAACCAAGTGGAACACCCCAAGTAATTACACCGCCGCTAAATGAGCTATGTAAGAATGCTGGGTTATATGCCACTAATAAAATAAAACCAATGTAAATGAACAGCTGCAACGCAGTTAAACTCCAACTGAGACTACGCTTTTTGCTGACAAGTAACTTGAATTTCGGATTTTGTAGAATTCTTTCTACTTGAACCTCATCCATAACCATGCTCCTTTGCTGCGACCAACCTTGGCCGCATTTTTAATTCGTATTTTCATTGTTAAAATTAACAATGTTACCTAGTATTCGTAACTTAGACTTTGGTCGTTAAATTTTGATCAATTTGATCAACAGGTATGTTTCGGCTGAGGTATCATGAGCACTTGGTTTGGAACATCTTGGCATATGAACAGTTGGCTTATTATTGGGGCACTTGCCTTATATATTCTGGTGCTCTTTATTTGCGCCTTTTTTGGCGAAAAACATGCAAGCCGTCTTAGCACGCGCGGGCGAATGTTACTCTTTAGTCTAACCCTCGGTGTTTACTGTTCATCCTGGACCTTTTATGGTGCCACCGGTGCTGCGGTACGTGAAGGTATCATCTTTTTACCCATTTACCTCGGTCCACTGCTATTTGTCGCGATTGGTTATGATATCTGGCGACGTCTGGGACGTGTCCGTCAATATCATGCCATTTCTTCCATCGCTGACTTTGTCGCGGCCCGTTATGGCAAAAGCGGACCTTTAGCATCACTGGTGACCATTCTGGCGGTCATTGCCATTATTCCTTACCTTGCGCTCCAACTTCGTGCGATTGCACTCAGTGCAGCCGTTATTTTAGATCAAAATGCACACCTCCATTCCACCACCAACAGTGTCTTGTTCCTCACTGCGATTCTAGCCATTTTAGCCATGCTGTTTGGTACACGACAAATTGCCAATACCGAACAGCATGGTGGTCTCATGTTAGCGGTTGCATTTGAATCTTTTGTGAAATTATTTGCGCTGTTATGTGTCGCCGTGTTTTTCTTGTTTGAAGCACCGGAAAATATTGCGCAGGTCTCCGATGACGTTGCCATCACTTTCCAGGAAGTGCAACTGTTTGGCGTACCGGAAACGTTCTGGGTGCAAACCTTGCTGGCTGCACTGGCGATTATCTGTCTGCCACGCCAGTTCCACGTGGCCGTGGTCGAATTACGCGATGAAAAACATATTCGCGGTGCACGGCGCTGGTTTGCCACTTACCTCATCCTGACCACAATCGCGATCATTCCGATCGCCAGCTGGGCCTTGCATGCCGCACCAGAATACCTGTCGATTCCGGATGTTGCAGTACTCTCTCTCCCGCTCAGCTACAATCAGGACTGGTTAACTCTGCTGGCCTTTTTAGGGGGCTTTTCTGCATCAACCGGCATGCTATTGGTTTCTTCGGTTGCTCTATCCATTATGCTGAGTAATGACCTGATCATGCCAGCACTATGGCGTTTGGGCTTGTTGGCCCGTCACGATAAACGTCTGCCTTTGGTACTGAAATTTACCCGTCGTGTCTGTATCCTCGCCGTGATGTTACTCGGCTTCCTGTTCTTCCATTTCTTTAATGATATTGACCAGTTATCGGTCTTTGGATTGTTGGCTTTCAGTGCAGTGGCACAATTTGCACCCGCCTTGATTGGTGGTCTGTACTGGCGTGGTGGCAGCCGTCAAGGGGTGTATGCTGGCCTGCTGGTTGGCTTTTTCATGTGGATTTACACTCTGCTATTGCCCACGATATTACGCAGCCTGCCCACAGAATATACGGCTTTTGCCCATGAGTTCCTCAACGCGGGTCCTCTAGGCATCAGTTGGCTACGCCCTGAAGCATTGCTAGACTTTCAGTCTTTTGCACCGCTGACCCATGGGGTGATGTGGTCTTTGGGTCTCAACATCATTTTATATATTTGGGTATCGAAAGTTTATCGGCCAAGTGTCGCGGAACAGATCCAGGCAGAAAGTTTCTTTTATTACGATACTAAACCGTTACCCTCACAACCAACTTCAGGTGATATCAGCTATCTGCACCATGACGCACTACGTCTAAAAGTAGGTGATCTGATTACCCTAGCCAAACGCATTACTGGTGAAGGTCCAACCACGCAAGCGTTCCATCAATTCTGTGAACAGAATAATGTCGTACTGAATGAAAACAGTACAGCCAATGGTATGTGGTGGCGTTTTACCGAGCAATATCTGGCTGGCACGATTGGCGCCGCTTCGGCACGTACTTTATTGACTACAGCCATGGTCAATAATGGCTTGGCATTGGGTCAGGTCGCAAATATTCTGGATCAGGCCTCCCAATGGCAACGTTTTAACCAGAACCTGCTAATGACCATGATTGACCATATGACCCAGGGGGTCAGTGTGGTTGATGAGAACATGTGTCTGGTGGCCTGGAATAACCAATATCTCAAGCTTTTTGATTACCCGAAAGATCTGGTTTATGTCGGCTGTCCGATTGCCGACCTGATTCGCTACAATGCAGAACGTGGCGAATGTGGTCCCGGTTCAATCGAAGAACACGTACGTAAACGGGTCAACTGGATGAAAGTCGGCAGTGCACATGAGTTTGAACGCATTCGTAAGGATGGTCGCGTCATTCAGATGCGCGGCAATCCGATTGAAGGTGGTGGTTTCGTGACCACCTTTGCCGATATTACCGCCTTCCGTGAAAATGAGGCAGTATTGGAAGCCCATGTGCGTGAACGAACCCGACAGTTGGCCGATGCACTGACTGAACAGCAATTGGCGCGTGAACAAGCCGATAAAGCCAACATGTCGAAAAGCCGTTTTATTGCCGCAGCCAGTCATGATCTATTGCAACCTATGCACGCAGCGCGTCTGTTCAGTACCGCATTGGAACAAAGTGTGCATTCTGATGAAGATCGCCACACCTTACAGCAACTGGACCGTGCCTTGCATGGCGCAGAAAGCATGCTGTCTGCCCTGCTGGATATTGCGCGTTTAGAAGGCGGAACCATCCAGCCGAAACGTCAGGCCTATCCCCTGCATGACTTACTCAGTGATCTGGAACTGCAATTTAAATCGATTGCCGCACAGCGCAATATCCGCTTTAGCGTCCACGATGTCCAGTTCTGGATTGACACAGATCCGCAATGGATCCGCCGCATTATCCAGAATTTTGTCAGCAATGCCTTGCGCTACACGGCCAAAGGTCGTGTGGTGGTTGGGGTTCTACGTTCATCGGAAAAACCCGGACATATCCGTATCGGGGTTTGGGATACAGGCCCCGGGATCGCTGAAGAACAGCGTATCAAGTTATTCCAGGAATTTGAGCGTTGTGGTCACACATCACCTTGGGGCGAACAGGGCTTGGGGCTTGGTTTGGCCATTGTACAACGCATGACCAGCATGCTGGACTATCCGGTCCATGTCTACTCCGAGCTCGGCAAAGGTTCCTGCTTCATGATTGAAGTGCCCGTGGTTGCAGCACCAAAAGTGATTGCCGCACCGGTACAAGCCGCACCGCTAAAAACCAAAACTTACCGGATTTTGTGTTTGGACAATGATGAGACCATTTTGGAAGGCATGTCGACCTTACTCAGCAAATGGGGCTATCAGGTGTTTAAAGCCACTGAACCCGAACAAGCCGCCGAAATTATTCACCAGGAAAACATTCAGGTCTGGCTGATTGACCAACATCTCAACCATAATCAGCTCGGACTGGATTTCATTCTGCAGCACCGTCAGCCCGAAGTTCCAATTGCACTGATCACCGCGGATTCGGATCCTGAACTCCCACAGCGTCTGAAAGACCTGAATATCGTGTTGTTGAAAAAGCCATTGAAACCCGCGTCCTTACGCTCCTGGTTGTCCGGTTTGAAAATTTCCAGCTAAATCAATTCACCATAATAAAAGCCCATCTTCAGGATGGGCTTTTTATTGGACGATTTTTCTCATTCACTCTACGCAGAGAACCCCAAAAAGAAAAAAACCTCAATCGAGGCCTCTTTCTCAATATCGAATAAGTCTTGTCTCAGACTTTTTTCTCTTCAATATTCAGTGCCTTAATTGCCAATACCGCTTGTGTACGGTTTTGTACACCCAATTTACGGAAAATAGCGGTTACATGCGCTTTAATCGTGGCTTCAGAGACATCTAGTTCATACGCAATCTGTTTATTGAGCAGACCTTCGGCGACCATCATCAAAACACGGAACTGTTGTGGTGTAAGGGATTGAATCCGCTCAGCCAGTTCAGTCTCATCTGCAGCACGCGGATCAAAACTCATGTTGGCTGGCAGATTTGGTGGCAACCAAATTTCACCTTCAAGTACCTGACGGATCGCTTCACCGATATGACTTGGGTGTGCAGATTTTGGAATATAACCCATCGCGCCATGCGCAATTGCACGCTGAATAATTGAAGCTTCTTCGTGTGCAGAGACCACAATGATCGGAATAGATGGATATTGTGCGCGTACATGCACCAATGCGGAAAAACCTGAAGCACCTGGCAAGTTTAAATCGAGCAAGACCAAATCCGGTTCAGGTCCCTTCTCCAAACGTTCATAAAATTCATTTACTGCAGCAGTCTCATGAATTTGCGCTTGCGGTAAGCTATAACGAACAGCTTGAATTAAAGCATGACGAAACAGGGGATGATCATCAACGATTAAAATATTCATAAGCGGAGCGAGAAATCTCTGGCACAGTGCCTACTATTCTAACCACACTCAAGCAGTTTAGGATATGCCAATCGCACCTATTTTTTGTACTAAACGTAGATCAAATCAACAAATCCATATTTATTCGCTGGTTTTACAGGCGATGAAAAAACAAATCATATTTTGCTATAAAACAAATCATCTTAAATGAAACGCTTAGCTACAGACAGGATAAATATAAAATTCAAATAATTAGAAAAATATTTCCCGCAGTTTTAACGATAAAAAAGATATATCGTTAAATCAGATAACCTATCTTTTTTTGCTTATTTTACAGTGCTGTTTGCACTGTTGATAAATATAAGGCATTCCAAAACTTATTTTAGGTTATTGCCTTATGTCGATTGCTCATCAACAAAAGCCACTCAATATTGTCGCTGTTTCAGGTGGCTTAAATAATCCCTCTAAAACCGAAAGTCTGGTACAGGAAATCCTGAATGAACTGGGTCAAGCCACACCAATCAACGTACATTTTATTAAATTCAGTGAAATTGGTCCGTTACTCGGTGGTGCAATTTATCGCAACCAGCTTCCACAACGCGTGCAGGATGATCTGGCTGCGGTAGAAGCGGCAGATGCCTTGATTGTCGGTACGCCTGTATATCGTGCGTCCTTCACCGGTCTTTTTAAGCACTTTTTTGATTTTGTTGAACAAACAGCTTTAGTGGATGTGCCTGTATTACTTGCTGCCTCAGGCGGTAGTGAGCGTCATGCCTTGGTTCTTGAACATCAACTACGTCCATTGTTCAGCTTTTTCCAGGCACAGACCTTGCCGATTGGTGTGTATGCCACCGATAAAGATTTCACCCCAGAATATACTGTTCGCAATGAACAACTACGTGAGCGCATTATCTTGGCCGTGGCCCGTGCCTTGCCAATTCTGGAATGGGCACCTGCCAAAGGTCAACGTGCTGAAGTGGTGAAAGAAAAAACCCAGCAAGCCAATCAAAATCTGGGCATTAATAAGCAAATCGAACAGGCAGACGTTCTTCCATCTGCAGCGGTGCCAAGTTTGGATGCGGCAGAATCACGGTTGCACCCTAAATCCGGCAACGTTCACGTGGCTTAACAGCAGCAACAGATCCGGAGGGTAAAAATGTCACAACAAGAACAAAACATTCACTTTGCTTACTGGGTACCGAATGTCAGTGGTGGCCTGGTGGTCAGCAATATCGAACAGCGTACAGACTGGAGCTATGACTACAATGTACGTTTGGCACAAACTGCAGAAAAAAATGGCTTTGATTATGCCTTGACTCAGATTCGTTTTACTGCGGGTTATGGGGCAGAAAACCAGCATGAATCCGTCAGCTTTAGCCATGGCATCCTGGCCAAAACTGAAAAACTCAAAGTCATTGCCGCCATTTTGCCAGGTCCTTGGAAACCGGCTTTAGCCGCCAAACAACTGGCGACCATCGATCATCTCACACAGGGCCGGATCGCGATTAACGTGGTCAGTGGTTGGTTCCGGGGCGAGTTCGAGGCGATTGGTGAAGAATGGCCGGAGCATGATCAGCGTTATGCACGTTCGGAGGAGTTTATTCGCTGCCTGAAAGGCATCTGGACGACGGATCATTTCAGCTTTGATGGCAAGTATTATCAATTTAACGATTACAGCTTAAAACCCAAGCCGCTACAGCAACCGCATATCGAGATTTTTCAGGGCGGCAGCTCGCGTGCAGCGCGTGATATGGCATCACGTGTATCGGACTGGTATTTCACTAATGGCAATACGCCTGAAGAAATCAAAAAGCAGATTGATGATATTCGTGAAAAAGCCCAAGCCAACCATCATCAGGTAAAAATTGGGGTGAATGCCTTCATTATTGCCCGTGATACTGAAGAAGAAGCACAAGCTGTACTGCAAGAAATCCTTGATAAGGCCAATCTTCCAGCGGTCAACGCTTTTGGCGATGCGACCCGTGAAGCCGGTGCTGCCACAGCTGAAGGTGAAGGGAACTGGGCCAAATCGACCCTTGAAGATCTGGTGCAATACAACGATGGTTTTAAAACCAATCTGATTGGTACGCCACAACAAATTGCTGAACGCATCGTGGCATTAAAAAATGTTGGTGTGGATCTGATTCTTTCGGGCTTTTTACACTTTATTGAAGAAGTGGAATATTTTGGCGAGAAAATCTTACCTTTGGTGCGTGAATTAGAGGCCCAGCAAACCGAACAGGTTCAGGCCAAATCAGCATAACCATAACAACAATATTATAAAAATAATCACTCTCCACCACTCCAATCTCCCTCAAGCCTGGCTTGGGGGATTTTTTTTGGCAACCCTTCATCCAGACCAAATAAAAGGGAGCAAGCGCTCCCTAAAAACTCATCGTGGATGTTAGGCATAAAAACTGGGTTTCGGCACTTGCCCCGTTAACACCCATTCCCCGACTTCCTGATATTTATAATCAATCGGGTCATGCAAAGTCTGGGTACGCACATTACGCCAGAAACGGTCCAGATTCAGTTGAGCGGTGGTTGCCCGTGCACCCATGACCTGGAAAATATTTTGCGTGACATAAAGTGAAGTATGGGTCGCGGCAATCTTGGCAGTAGCAATGGCAATTGAGACCTGCCCGCGCTGTTCCGCAGTCAGAGTTTCGCCCTGTTGCCAAGCCTGCTGTAATGCCGCAACTGCCTGTTGTGCCAGTAAACGTACACTTTCAAGTTGTACATAAAACTCGGCAAAATGTTTCTGAGTAAAAGGATCCTGTACGGCCTGCTCTACCAGCGACGTTGACCAAGCTTTTTGTGTTTGCACTGCCTGTTTCGCCACCTCAAACGCCCCTTCCGCCACGCCTAAAAACAGATGCACGAAAATCAGTTGAGCGATCAGCGGACGCAAACTGGAATATGGGGTACTGAGTGGCCCAGGATTGAGCAGTAATTCATCCTGCTGGATTTTGACCTGCTGAAACTGGCTGGTGCCGCTATCGGTCTGGCGTTGTCCCATATTGTTCCAATCCCCTAAAAAGCACACCCCTTCACGTACCGTCGGAATCACGCCAATCAATAATTTGCCTTCAGCATCATAAGCAGAACACAGCAACATGTCGGAATCGATGGAGCCGGAACAGAAACTCTTTTCACCATGAAAAATATATTCTTGTGCAGAAATCTGTTCTGCCGTGGTACGTCGATCCAGTGGGTTTAAGGCGTTGCCCCAAAACAGGTTTTCTCGTGCAGTTTGCTCAAACCATGGTGCATATTGTTCGGGTTGGGCAAACAGCTGTACCGTTGCAATCAATAAATGATGAAAACCATACACATGTGCCAATGAGCTATCCACTTGTGCAAGGGTGCGAATGGTAATAAAAATAGTGGACCAATCCGCCCCCTGCCCGCCATATTGCCGTGGAATGGATAAGCTCAATAAACCACTGGCACGGATCAGATCACGTTCTGTTTTAGGATTGCCACCCTGTTTATCACGTTCAGCTGCATTCTGTGCAAACTGTCCAGCGAGTTGCCGGGCAATCTGTTCTGGATCAAAATATAAAGGTTTGGGTGTGGTCTTCATCTTGCCTTCAATCATTATCTTGCTATGGTTTTAGCTTAACAGATCAAATTTTCGGGCTTTATCTCAATCGCTGCTGAACTTATCCGGCACAGCAAAATACCGCCTGCACATGTCAGACGGTATAGGCTAAAAGAAAGGTTATTCTGTTGGATAAACAGTCGCAATTAAACGCTCCACCACGGCAGGATCGGCCAAAGTTGAGGTATCTCCCAAACTGTCGAGCTCATGTGCCGCTATTTTTCTGAGAATTCGCCGCATGATTTTACCGGAACGGGTTTTCGGCAACATCGGTGCCCAGTACAAGGCATCCGGTGCGGCAATGGCGCCGAGATGTTTACGCACCCATTCGATCAATTCAGTACGCAAGGTATCACTTTCCGATACGCCAGTTTTCAGCGTCACAAAGGTACAAATCCCCTGACCTTTTAAATCGTGCGGCATCCCGACGACTGCAGCCTCAGCCACCTGTGGATGGGCCACTAAAGTACTTTCGATTTCCGCCGTACCTAAACGGTGTCCAGAGACATTCAGCACATCATCCACCCGACCGGTGATCCAGTAATAGCCATCTTGGTCACGGCGAGCCCCATCTCCAGAAAAGTAATAGCCCGGAAAAGCAGAAAAATAGGCCTCAAAGAAACGCTTGCTATCACCCCAAATTCCGCGCATCTGCCCCGGCCAAGAATCCTTGATCACTAGATTACCTTGTGCTTCACCGTGCAGTTCATGGCCCTGATCATCAACCAAGGCAGGCTGAATGCCAAAATATGGACGGGTGGCTGAGCCTGGTTTTAAATCCGTTGCGCCCGGCAAAGGACTAATCAGAATCCCACCGGTTTCGGTTTGCCACCACGTATCGACAATCGGACAACGAGCTTCACCCACGACATGGTAATACCAATTCCAGGCTTCCGGATTGATCGGCTCTCCCACACTGCCCAATAAGCGCAAGCTGCTGCGGTCACTTTCCCGCACATAGGCATCGCCTTCACGCATCATGGCGCGAATGGCGGTGGGTGCCGTGTATAAAATGCTGACATGGTGCTTGTCGACGATCTGGCCAACTCGCGCCCAGCTCGGATATTGCGGCACGCCTTCGAACATCAGAGTCGTGGTGCCGTTCGCCAAGGGGCCATAAATGGCATAGGAATGTCCAGTAATCCAGCCGACATCGGCGGTACACCAGTAGATATCATCCGGTTGAATGTCAAACACGTCACGGAAAGTGGATGTCACATAAACCAGATAGCCCCCCGTCGTATGCAGCACGCCTTTCGGCTTCCCGGTCGAACCAGAGGTGTACAAAATAAAGAGTGGATCTTCAGCACCCATTGGCGTCGGTGAGCAGTCTTCCTCGACTTGCATGATTTCTTCGTGATACCACAGGTCTCGCCCCAGCTGGAACTGAATGGGATTTCCTGTGCAATGCACCACCATGACATGCTCAACACTCTGTGTGCCCAACATCGCCAATGCATGATCAACATTATCCTTCAGAGGAATCAGCTTCCCACCCCGCATGCCAGCATCGGCGGTCACCATCAGCTTAGCCTGACTGTCTTCAATCCGACTGGCTAGGGAGTCTGGAGAAAAACCGCCAAACACCACGCAATGCACCGCACCAATCCGGGCACAGGCCAGCATGGCAATTGCAGCCTCGGAAACCATCGGCATGTACAGTACCACCCGATCGCCTTTAGCAATTCCGTACTTTTTCAGCACATTGGCAAAGCGGCAAACCTCGGCATACAACTCTTGATAAGAAATGATCTTATGCCGTGAAGGATGATCCCCTTCCCAGATGATCGCTGGTTTCTGCGGATGCACCGCTAGATGACGATCCAGACAATTGGCACAGACATTCAGTTCACCATCGGCAAACCATTCAATGTGAAAGTTGTCTTTGTCAAAACTGGTATTCTTGACCTGTGTAAACGGTTTAATCCAGTCAATCCGTTGTGCCTGCTCAGCCCAGAACTGTTCCGGGTACTGAATAGAGTATTGGTAACGTTGTAAATAATCTTCCTGCAAGGTACGTGCGGTCTTTTTAAATGCCTCTGGTACCGGATAGCGTTCATTCATCAGCATCTTCCTTGTACTTGACTCTCCTCTCGAGAGCTTCAGGGTCTTTTTTGTTGTTCTGTGCAGGCCAATGTCCGTATTTTTTCTGCATCATAAAGCCGAAAAACCTGCGCAATCCGTCTATTATTTAAACAGATTTAACAGATAAAATCAGTGAGCATAACAATAGATATGTCGGTTAAACGTATCAGTGCCCTTTTTTCAGCCTTATAATTTTAATTCATTTCATTGACCTACAGCTGATCCGTGCTGTGTTTGCGGATGAGGACGCCTATGACCTCCCAGAATTCATCCCCCTTTTTCTCCCGCCCACCTGTGACACGTCATGATTCCCCCCTGTCACCCGCTGGACGGTTTAGCCGGTTAAGCTATATTGGCTGGTACGGACTTTTGCACCTGAGCATTTTTTTGCTCGCAATCGCCTTCAGCTTGACGCTGGGAATTATTAGCCTGAATAATGGTGTGCTTAATGAGAACTTTACCAATGCACTGAATGGCATGGCAGGTTTAGGTTTTCTCTTGCTATTTGTGGTCTATTTCTATTTTCATCTGGTGCTGGTCATTCGCCGACTCCATGACCTGAACCAGACCGGCTGGATCAGCCTGTTGCTGTTGGTGCCGGTCATCAACTTCTTCCTGGCCTTTTATTTACTGCTTGCTCCCGGGACCCCTGGGATGAACCGCTACGGTCCGCCACGCGTGACCTCTGCAGCTGAAAAAATCATGGCTTGGCTGATCATTATCCTGAGTATTTTGAGCCTGCTTAGTATGGGCAGCATGATGTCCTACATGATGGGCAGTGGTGAGTTGCAGACCCCATCGGAAATGATGCGACAGAGCAGCAAGTATTTCTAAGCTCACATTTTTTAACTGGACAGCGCTGTGCACTTTGATTAGGGTAGGCAGCGCATTTTTTAATTAGGAAACAGGTTAGCCGGTGGCAGAACAGACCCATAAACTAAGCGATGTCGCACAAGGGACAGCAGATTTAATTCAGGAGGCGGGACAAAAAACCAGTGAATCGGTGATTGCCCATACTGCAAAATATAATGATGCCTATCGTGCAATCGACAAGATCATGGAAGGATTCTGGGAACGCTTACCGTACTTTTGTATCGCCCTCGTTGTTTTCCTGATTTTCTGGTTACTCGCCAAACTGTTCAAGTTTTTTGTGCGTAAAACGCTAGATAACCGCAGTTATGCTAAACAAAATCTGGTGCTGGTGCTGAACCGGCTGGGCAGTACGATAATTATTTTTATTGGTTTCCTGATTGCGTTGGTCATCGCCATTCCAGGTTTTACCCCCGGCCAGCTGATGAGTGCACTCGGGATTGGCTCGGTCGCGATTGGTTTCGCTTTCAAAGATATTTTCCAAAACCTGTTGTCTGGCATCCTGATTTTACTGAGTGAGCCGTTTCATATTGGCGATGACATCATTGTTGGTGGGATGGAAGGCACGGTGGAAGATATCCAGATTCGGGCGACGTATTTACGCTCACCGGATGGCCGCCGCATCGTGATTCCAAACGCAACCGTCTATACCAGTGCAGTGACGGTAAATACGGCTTATCAGCGCCGCCGCTGTGAATTTATCGTGGGGATCGGCTATGAAGATGATGTGCAGAAAGCCAAACAGATCATTCTCAAGATTCTGGACAATGACCGCAATATCCTCAGCCAACCACCCTTTAGTGTCAATGTCTCTGCACTGGCAGATTTCTCGATTAATCTGACCGTGCGCTGGTGGGTTGATACCACTGAAACCACCACGGCCGCATCGATTAGTACCGTACAAGAAGCCGTGATTGATGCTTTTGATGAAAACAATATCTCAATCCCTTATCCGGTGCAGCAAGTGAAAGTCTATCGTGATGACGCGCAGCAGACCCAAGCACCGGTTTCAGAGACTAAATAAACGTCCCAGTGCATAAGGAATTACGGTTTCGGTACGGATAATGCGCTGTCCGAGAGAAACCGCTTGTGCCCCGTTTCGGGTCAGCAGATCAACCTCATAAGGAATAAATCCGCCCTCTGGGCCAATGATCAGGGTACACGGATGTTGAATCTGCTGCGGCATGGCAACTGGTGCATAAGGATGTGCCACAAAAACCGGTCGCTCCAGACTGATCATGCCCGGTAAAACATCTTCCGCAAAAGGTTTAAAACGCCGGTAACAGTCAATTGTCGGTGCCACCGTGTCTCCAGCCTGCTCCAGCCCCAAGGTGACATAGTCATCCAGTTGCTGCAGAAAAGGACTCTGCCAATAGCTTTTATCTACCCGATAGCTATGCAGCAAAATGATTTTCTCCACGCCCAAGGTCACGCTATCCATGATCAATCGGCGCAAGACTTTCGGTCGCGGCAAAGCCACGATCAGGGTAACCGGTAATTTGGCAGGAACAACTTCCGGATGTAAGGGCTGAACAATCACCTGTTGCGCATTAATCTCACGCACTTCGGTCAGATAACGCTGTCCTTGGCGCATACCCACCTTTAAATGATCACCAACCTGCATATCTAGATGTTGGCGCAAATGTTGTAACTGGCGTGGTTCGCGAATCACCCACACCTTTGAGTCGGTTGACTGCGGTTCAATTAAAACGATATTCACAGATATTGATCCAGCAAACAAATATGACGCTGTAAAGCCCCCTGATTACGCGACAACACGGCTGTGGCCTGCTCGACCTGTGCCTGCCGGAATGCGTTATCCTGCAACAGGTGCTGGATCTGTTCAATGGCATTCACTTCATCTTCGGCGACAATCAGCCCCTGCTCTTGCAGAAATTCATCTGCAATACTCTGGAAATTGAAATAATTTGGCCCGATCACCGTCGCCACCTGAAGTGACATCGGCTCCAGAATATTATGTCCACCACCTGGAGTATTAAATGAACCGCCGACAATACAAGCCTGACTGAGCGCATACCAAAGCCATAACTCCCCCATGCTGTCAGCCAAATAGACCTGCGTATCCGCTTGAATTTGCTCGCCTTTACTACGACGCTGCACCCGCAGATTCATCGACTGGATCAGGGTAAAAACTTCATCAAAACGTTCTGGATGACGCGGCACCACGATACATAACTGTTCAGGGTGCTGTTTTAAATGCGGCTGCAGCATCTGCAACAGTTTCTGCTCTTCAGGTGCATGCGTGCTGGCCAGGGTAATGACTTGGCGCGATTCTAGTTGCCAATCCTGACGTAAGCGTGCAGCCTGCAGAATAAATTTTGACGGCGGCTGAATATCAAATTTGATATTGCCAACCACACTCATTTGCCGTGGTGATTTTCCCAAAACCGAAAAGCGTTGCAAGGTTGCTTCATCCTGAGCGGCAATCCAGTCCAATTGTTCCAACATCGGTGCAGTCAAACGTTTCAAACGTGCATAACCCTGTGCAGACTTTTTTGATAAGCGGGCATTTAACAGCAACATCGGAATTTCTTGCAACTGCACTCGTTCCAGCAGATTGGGCCACAGTTCTGTTTCCATTAAGGCCAACACACGTGGCTGATAGAGCTCAAGAAACTGGTCAATCAAATCTTTTTGATCCACAGGTAGAAAGACTGCCTGAAAAAGGCCAGGATATTTTTTTAAGAACAAGGTTTTGGCACGTGCCTGTCCGGTACGTGTGGTATTGGTGACCAGCACTGCTTGACCCGCTTGCAGATAATGTTCAATCAGCGGTTGTGCAGCATTGGTTTCACCCACCGAAACTGCATGAAACCAGAGAACATTTTGATTTTTGGGTGGCTGAAAAGGTCCAAAACGTTCAGTCAATTCGTCAGCAAAATCCGCCAGATGCCCTGAACGCTTTTTTAAACGTTGACGGTAAAGTGGCTTAAGCACAGCCAAAATTGCGTTGTACCAAAATGGAGTTGCCAAGTGCATCGATCCTCTGATTGAACCTGGCAACTATAACATGACCCTGATTTTGGAATCATGCTTTACGACTATAGAGCTTATCCGTTGAGGCTTGGATAATCGGTATATCCTTCTGCACCTGCAGCATACATGGTGGCAACATTAAGCTCATTCCACGCTGCGTTTTCAACCAAACGTGTATACAGATCTGGATTGGCAATATAAGGACGACCAAAGGCCACGGCATCTGCCTGTCCTGAAACCAATAATGCCAATGCCGATTCACGGTTCAGGTTTTCATTGGCAATATACGGCACGCCTGATTTTTCCTTGATCAACTGGCTGATGCTGTCTTCCGCCTGATATTCACGGGTAAAAATAAAGGCGATCTTGCGTTGACCCAATTGCTCCGCCACATAGCCAAATGTTTCACGTGGAGCCGCATCCCCCATATCATGCGAGTCACCACGCGGTGCCAAATGCACCCCGACGCGGCCTGCACCCCAGACATCGATCGCGGCATCCACAATTTCAAGCAGGAAGCGTGCACGATTTTCAACGGAACCACCGTATTGATCCTGACGCTGGTTGGTTGAAGTTTGCAGGAACTGGTCAATCAAATAGCCATTTGCCGCATGGATTTCTACCCCATCAAAACCCGCCTCTTTGGCAAGAAGAGCAGACTGACGGTATTCTTCAACAATCGCCTGAACTTCAGCCGTTTCCAGCGCACGCGGCGTGACAAAATCACGTTTTGGACGTAACAGGCTGACCTGACCCGCCGGTTGGATGGCACTTGCAGACACTGGAGTTTCTCCACTAAGCAAATCCGGATGAGAAATACGGCCGACATGCCACAACTGCACCACGATTTTGCTGTCCTGCTCATGAACTGCCTGAATAATTTTTTTCCAGGCCTGAACCTGGGCATCGTTATACAGACCCGGGGTTTTTTCATACCCCACGGCATTTTCTGCGATCACTGTCGCTTCAGTCAGAATCAGGCCTGCATTGGCACGCTGACGGTAATACTCCACCATAAGATCGGTTGGAACTCGGTCTTCTGTCGCACGGGTACGGGTCAATGGTGCAAGTACCACACGGTTTTTAAGCTGTAAATCACCAAACTGAGCGGGAGTTGAAAAATCGGTCATAACCTTATCCTTCAACATTCCTCAGGCAGGAAACACACCTTATAAGGAATGTTGCAAATGTTGTAAAAATTCTTGGATGAGTGCTTCGTTGCGCGAAAAGTAAGACCATTGACCATGCTTGGTGGCATGAATCAAACCGGCTTGCTGTAAAATCGACAAGTGATTGGACATGGTGGATTGCGACAGGTTACCAATCGTTTCGATATGTCCCGCACATACACCACGGCTAAAGTCATGACCACACTGGTCGGACGCCAGAAACTGTTCAGGATGTTTCAAACATTGCAAGATCTGTCGACGCACCGGATTGGCCAAGGCTTTATAAATCGCTTCAGTGTCCATAGTATTACTCTTACACATCAGCAAACCCATCCCCTACACAGATTATATCTATTTTTATCGATATTAATATCGATATTTTTCGATATTTGTGTTTTTTTATGAAAGAGGTCCGCTGTTTTAATCCTAAAAGGCTAGTTTAACATCGCACATCAGTTTCTGCGTTTCTATTATGTCGCTGCTTCTCACTATTCCTCATCTTTTCTTGCAACCCTTGCTATGTGGATTTTCTCAAGACGACAAAACATATTGCACATTGTTGCGACCTGCAGACTTCGCTCGATACATCAGGGCATCCGCTGCCTTTAACGCAGCCTCCATCGAGTTAAAATCGCTCAGCATCACCAAGCCGAAACTGGCGGTGACCTGTTGACTGAGACCGCTTTCTAACTGTAGTGGTGTTGCTAACACTTTAGAGATACGATCAATCACCAGCAGTGCTTCCTGCAAATTGGTCTGGCATAGCACCCCAACAAACTCCTCTCCCCCAATCCGGGCCAGAATATCCTGCTCCCTCAGCACGGTCCGTACCGTGGCTGCGAAGGCTTTCAGCACCTCATCCCCGATCTGATGACCATGCTGGTCATTAATTTCTTTAAAATGATCCAAATCACAGAGAAATAAGGCGTGTTGCTGTACTTTTTGTGCCTGAAAAAATGCCTCAGCACTTTCAAAAAAACAGCGTCGATTGGTCAGTCCCGTCAGGACATCAATATCGCGTTCTGTTTTTAAAACATTCAGCCGGTCTCGGATATGCCCCACCAAAAACAACACAGAAAACAGCCATAAAAACAGCAGACTGGCCAACTGGGTAACGAACCAGAATAGCGTCTGGCTATAATGAAGTTTTAATGGACCTTGCCAGAGTTGCAACAACAACACTACTTCCCGAAGCAGCAAGTAGGCACACAAAAAATAAAAAACATATTTGAGGGCTTGATCAATCGGATGCCGGGCGATAGCACGATAAATATCAGGCAACTTATGCAGACAAAGTGCAATAAAGCCCAAGCCACTCCAGACAATACGCATGTTTAACTGGTTATCGATCAGGGAGTAATAAAATATACCCATCTGCACCACAATCACCACCAGCCAGGCCAAAGGCCACGACACATGGGTGGAAAAACGTAACGAAATCGCCTGTACTAAACAGATATAAGTCGCGAGATAAATAAACCCTAAAGGGACGGCCCAATGATGAATTTCAGTTAACGGAATAAAACTCAAGACCATCAGGCAAAAACCAGCAAGCATCGCCGCAAAGGAAAACCAGAGTAGATAAACTAACTCACGTTGAAAAAACCAGTACAGAGAAAAACACAGGCCGATCGTGATTAAACACAGTGGCGCCACCAAAATAAAATTGCTGAAGTTCGAACTTAGCATAGGCAAAAATCCACATCTGTCCCCGATCTCAAATGAGAGTTTGTATTGCAGAGCACCATGCTTTGTTGCCCTGATTTATGTTTTACGTTCATCGATACCGCCCTGCTTGACGGTTACAAGTTTTATTGTTCGCTATTTATACCGTTTAAATATCTAATTCTCATTAAATTTTATTTTTCACCAATAATTGACCTACTGCAATCGTTTTTGTGATCCGCTGCCAATAAAAAAGAGGCTGATTTCAGCCTCTTTTTATGAATAATTTGATGAGATTACAGTCCCTGTTTCAGACTGGCCTCAATGAATTTATCCAGATCACCATCGAGCACTGCACCGGTATTCGAGTTCTCTACACCAGTACGTAGATCTTTAATCCGCGAATCATCCAGAACATAAGAACGAATTTGCGAGCCCCAACCAATATCAGATTTGGTGTCTTCTAATGCCTGCGCAGCTTCATTACGCTTTTGCATTTCACGTTCGTACAATTTGGCACGTAACTGCTTCCAAGCTGCATCACGGTTGGCATGTTGTGAACGCTGGTTCTGACAAGCAACAACGATGCCAGTCGGAATATGCGTTAAACGTACCGCAGAGTCAGTTTTGTTAATGTGCTGACCACCTGCACCCGATGCACGGTAGGTATCGGTACGGACATCTGACGGATTAATCTCGATCTCAATATTGTCATCTACTTCAGGCGAAACGAATACTGCAGAGAACGAGGTGTGACGACGGTTACCCGAGTCAAATGGCGATTTACGCACTAAACGGTGTACACCGGATTCCGTACGCAGCCAGCCATAGGCATATTCACCTTCAACGCGGATTGTCGCGGACTTGATCCCCGCGACATCCCCATCCGATTCTTCCATCAATTCAGCTTTAAAGCCATGACGCTCAATCCAGCGCATATACATACGCAATAACATGGAGGCCCAGTCTTGAGCTTCGGTTCCACCTGAACCCGCCTGGATTTCCAGGAAGCATGGATTCGGATCCATCGGATTGTTAAACATACGGCGGAATTCAAGTTTGGCTAAAGCTTCTTCAGCCGAATCCAGCTCGCTTTGTACATCAACGAGCAAACTTTCATCATCCGCTTCAACGGCTAAATCCAGCATCGCTTTGGCATCTTCAAGCTGAGTGGCTAAATTGTCCAAAACATTCAGGACATTTTCCAACTCGCCTTTTTCTTTGGCCATTGCTTGAGCACGGTTTTGGTCATTCCAGATCGCCGGATCTTCAAGCTCGCGGAGTACCTCTTCTAAACGCTCCTTTTTCAGATCGTAGTCAAAGATACCCCCGTAAAGTTTGGCTACGATCAGACAAATCTTTTAACTGGTTTAGATAAGGATTGATTTCCACGGATTTTATCTCGCTACAGAAAAAATTGAGGCAACGATTTTAACATACTGTTGGAATGATCTTAATATTTTAAATTTTGATCAAAATAAACCTTGCGACTGTTTCCATTTTAATCAACAATAACAAACCGTAACATAAGATTACATAAAATTTAACTTACTGAAACTAATGATTTTTTTGAGGGAAACATAATGAAAAAACTATCATTTTTATCGCTTGTATTGGGGGCAACCTTAGGCGCAACACAAACTCAAGCATATCAATATCAAATTGATGCCGGTTATGACCATCATGAAATCGATGATATCGCTGGCCTCACAACTAATGCGGGTGATTTTAATCTGCAAGCCACAGCTTATTTTGAGAATATAAAAACTAAAAATGTACCTGTACAAGAAGCTGCGTTTTTAAGTCAAACCAGCAATATTTATGGTGCATATGCTTATAGCTTCACAGATATTGAAGCTACGGACAATAGTGCTGAATTGAATATTGATGGTCATGATTTCAAAGGCGGCTTTGAATATTTAAACCGTCAAAATGGCCTGTATGTAAATGCAGAAATCGGCCGCAGCAACACTGATTTAAGTTTGAGTGGGATGGGTTTAACTTCTGAAGATACGATCCATACGACCCACTACCGTGCCCTATTCGGTTTTATGCCACAGAATAATTTACTGATTGCTGCAGGCGTACAGGGTTACAATGCCACAGGAGAGCAAAAAGAGGCGGGATTGGCAGCGCGCGCCAAATACGTCACTGCACTGGGGCAAAAAGGTCAATATCTTAACTTGGAAGCGAATGTTAATCTCAATGGTATGTATAAGGGAATAGTTCCTGAAACTGATACCTATAATGCTGCAGCTGACTTTTATATTGATCCGACTTGGAGTATCGGCAGCAGCTATACTTTTGTTGATTATGGTCCGGAAGATACCGATTCAATCTCAATCCGCACCAAAAAATATTTTAATCAACAAGTCGCTCTAGGTGCCGAAGTTACTTTTGGCGAAAACATCCCGACAACTGAAGACGAAACAATTTATGGTATACGCGGAACCTACCGTTTCTAAATCTCAAACTACCCCTGCTTAAATACGTCCTCCTGCTAAATTTCGTCGGATTTAGCAGGAGATCATTCGATATAAATTCTCACAAATCAGTCCGAAAATGAGTCATCAACACATTCTCTCCACAATCTTAATAAAACAAAACATTTTTAAAATTTAATTTATAATCAATATATTAAAACAAATAACTTACACAAAGTTACCTATATTACAGTTTGATTACATGCATAGGATTGACGCATTTTCTTTTTCCACTAGACTAAAAGTTGTAACAAAACATTAATAAAAATGTGGAGATTTAGCCATGAAAAAACTTGCAATCGCTTCAGCACTTTTATCAGCATTAGCAGTCACCGGTACCGCAAATGCCTATCAAGCAGAAGTTGGGGCATCTGCAGGACTGATAGATCCTGATAATGCTAGCTCAAATGGCTCTTTCGGTGTTGATGGGACTTATTACTTTAATCCGGTTCAAACCCGTAATGCTCCATTAGCAGAGGCAGCTTTTCTTGACCGTGCTAGTAACATCAACGCTCAATATCAATATGATGAAGTAGGTGATTCTGAAGCACATACCTATGGTGTAGGTGCCGAGTACTTTGTACCCAATTCAGATTTTTATATGGGCGGTAACGTAAATGGTCATGATCTTAAAGATAACAATGATCTAAATAATGACTTAACCACATATGGTGCTGAAGTAGGTTACCTACCAGCCCCTGGCCTATTAATCGCAGCGGGTGTAAAAGGTTGGGATAATGACGTTGATGATGGTGTAGATCCAACATTACGTGCTAAATATGTTACTACTCTCAGCAATGGTAAAGACATCAATCTCGAAGCAGGTGCCGCTTTTGGTGATCTAGATGAATATAATCTAGCTGCAGATTATTTTATTGATAAAACCATGAGTCTTGGCGTCGATTATCAAAGTAATGATCTTCGAGATCAGAATGAATTTGGCGTAAGTGCACGTAAATTCTTCACCCCTCAAGTGAGCCTTGAAGGCCGTGTTGGCTTTGGTGAATATGGTAATAACGATTACAATAAATTTGGTGTCGCAGCGAAATACCGTTTCTAATCCTAATAATCGAACAACAAAAACCGCTCTTTATGAGCGGTTTTTGTTTTGGGCCAAATGTAAAATCTGCAGCTGTAAACTCACCGCTCCATTAAACTGGTTACGCTGTAGGGTATAGACCAGATCTACATGATCTTGCATCGGATCAAAATCAAATTGATCGCGCAAATTGAAGCCAATCGCATCCACAATCTGACCGGTATCCAGCGCCAAACGTAACTTGAGATGCTGCTCTTTCAACCAGCGATAATCCAGTACACGAAAGTGCCCCTCAAACACCGGCGAAGGAAACTTTTGCCCCCATGGGCCTAGCTGTTCAAGTAGATCTACGGTTTCCAGCTGCAACTCGGGATGAGGTAAAACACCATCGGTCCATAACGTTGCTTGAAACAGATCATCATCCATCTGTTCAATGAGATGGGTAAAAACTTGCTGAAACTCAGAAAAATGCGCTTTGCGTATGGTTAAACCCGCTGCTGCTGCATGTCCACCAAAATAACGCACTAGGTGCGGATACTGCTCGGCTACACGTTCAATTGCATCGCGGATATGAATTCCTTCAATCGAACGTGCTGAACCTTTAATATGCTCACCATCTTCATCCGCAGCAAACACAATACTCGGTCGATGAAACTGTTCTTTCAAACGTCCCGCAACAATCCCGATCACCCCCTGGTGCCAGTGTGGCTGAAAGAGCACCAGTGCAGCCGGTAAGCTTTGCTGGTCTAACTGAAGCTCTGCCAAGTGATGAAGAGCATCCTGCTTGATCTTTGATTCAACCTGACGACGTTCCAGATTCAGATCATTCAGTTGCTGGGCTAAAGGATAAGCTGTCGCAAAATCTACAGCCAGCAGACACTCAATCCCAATATCCATAGTTTCCATACGGCCAGCAGCATTCAGGCGAGGCCCCAATACGAACCCCAGGTCTTCAGCCTGTAATTGCCGGGGAT
Source organism: Acinetobacter minutum (assembly GCF_035916735.1). NCBI lineage: Bacteria > Pseudomonadati > Pseudomonadota > Gammaproteobacteria > Moraxellales > Moraxellaceae > Acinetobacter > Acinetobacter minutum. Next base: position 133,988 of record NZ_JAQIHG010000001.1, on the reverse strand, counting down.
CGCGGCTGGCAATTTGTAACAGCGCACTAATTCCCGGGCGGCATTGATTCTGCTGAATCCGTTTCAAGCCGGCATCAATCAAAATCCGATTGTTATAATCTAGACTGGCCACATCAGCATAAGTACCCAAGGCCACTAGGTCTAGATACTGTACCAACTTACTGCTACTTTTACCTTGTTTGGCCCGTTGACTCGCCAAATTCGCCAGCAGATAAAAAGCTACACCAACACCCGCCAAGGCTTTACTCGGAAACTCACAGCCCAACTGATTTGGATTCACCACCGCTTCTGCATCAGGCGTTGCCTTGGTTGTTAAGTGATGATCGGTAATAATCACCTGCATGCCATGCAAATGTGCCTGCTCTACCCCTGCATGACTGGAAATGCCGTTATCCACCGTGATCAACAAATCGGGCTGATAACGTTGCAATGCCAAATCTGCAATTGCTGGAGTCAAGCCATAACCATATTTAAAACGATCCGGAACCAGATAATTTACGTTAGCCCCCATATCGCGTAAGGCCAACATCATCAATGTCGTACTGGTCGCACCATCGGCATCATAATCACCGACAATAACAATTTTCTTTTGCTGATCAATCGCCTGATCCATCAAAGCAATCGCCTGATCCAAACCTTTTAAATTCGGTGGCAATAAATATTTGAGCTTCAGTTCTAACTCTTGATCCGACTGCACGCCACGGCGTGCCAGAATCTCGGCCACAAAAGGCGGCACGCCCTGAAACTGTTCAGGGCGTGTCAAAAAAGGACGTTGTTGTATCTGTAGCTTTGGCATTTACGGCATTAATCGTTTCAGGTTCCAAACGCCATCGATTTTTTCATAACACAGACGGTCATGCAAACGGTTAGGACGACCCTGCCAGAACTCATAATATTCCGGTTCGAGACGATAGCCGCCCCAGAATTCTGGTTTTTCCAGCACATCCTGCCCTTCAACCTCAGCCTGTAAAGCCTCATAGCGCTGTTGTAACAGCTCACGACTCTCAATCACGCCACTTTGTGGTGTACTGATATGTGCCGCAATCTGACTGTCGCGTGGGCGTTTATGGTAATACTCAGTCGATTCTTCATGTGGAATCCGGCTCACCTTACCCGAGATACGCACCTGTTGCTCAAGCTGTGGCCAGTAAAACAGTAATTCTGCAAACGGGTTCGCCGCCAAATCCAGACCTTTTTGGCTGTCATAATTGGTATAAAAATCATAACCTTGTGCTGTTGCACCACGCAGCAACAAGGTCCGCACATGCGGGCGTCCTGTTTGGTCGGCTGTCGCAACCGACATCGCATACGGTTCATGCAACTGTGCAGCTAAGGCCTGATTAAACCATTCTAAAAATTGCACATGTGGATCGGCATGAATCTGGTTTTCATGCAGCTCACCTTTTTGATAGCTGAGTCGCAGTTCACTGAGATCTTTAATGACATCAGTCATAGTTCACTTCCTTAAGCTGCTGCTTGAATACGGACTTGTTCAGCCAAATGAGTAGCGATCTGCTTCACTTGTTCCAGATCATCCCCTTCCACCATGACACGAATCACCGGCTCTGTGCCCGATTTACGGATCAGGATTCGACCATGACCTTTAAGTTGCTCTTCGGCCTGATTAAATTCTGCCACCAACTCTGGAATACTGTACGGATCAACCATTTTTTCTAAACGTACATTGATCAGTTGTTGCGGGAACAATTCAAAGTCTGCCACCAATTCATGCAAAGCTTTTTTCTGCTCTACCATCACCGTCAGAACCTGCAAGGCAGCAATAATCGCATCGCCTGTCGTACTCTTGTCCAGTGTCAGAATGTGGCCCGATGGCTCACCACCGATATTCCAGCCATTTTCTTCTAGGCCTTGCAAGACATAACGGTCACCTACTTTGGCACGTACAAAGGGAACATCCGCTCGCTCTAAAGCCAGTTCCAATGCCATATTACTCATGACTGTCCCGACAATACCCGCTGGCTTTTGCACTGCCTGAGTCGCCAGAATATACAGGATATGATCTCCATCAATCTGACGGCCCTGTTTATCCACCATAATCACCCGGTCGGCATCACCATCAAAGGCAACTCCTAGGTCTGCTTGATGTTCTAGCACCGCTTTTTGCAGATTTTCCGGATGGGTAGAACCACAATGGTCATTAATGTTTAAACCGTTCGGCTCATTGTAAATACTGATGACCTTGGCACCAAGTTCACGGAATACTGCAGGACCGACGCTGTAGGCTGCACCATTGGCACAATCCACCACAATTTTCAAACCCCGTAAATTCAGATGATACGGGAACGTCGATTTACAGAATTCGATATAACGACCATTGGCATCTTTCACCCGCACACTCTTACCGAGATTGGCGGTATCTTCGATCACTAGCTCTTTTTCAATCTCTTTGCTAATCGCATCCTGCAATTCATCTGGTAATTTTTTACCTTCACCAGAGAAGAATTTAATCCCGTTGTCAAAATACGGGTTATGCGAAGCTGAAATTACAATACCCGCATGAGCATGCAGTGCACGGGTTAAGTGGGCAATCCCTGGTGTTGGAATGGGGCCCAAAAGATGTACATAGACACCGGCAGCATTTAAGCCTGCCTGCAAAGCAGATTCTAAAATATAGCCTGAGAGACGGGTATCTTTACCCAATACGACGATTGGCTTTTCATTGGTATATTGTCGTTTTAATACTTTACCTGCCGCGAAACCTAGTTTTAATGCAAATTCTGGAGTAATAGGTAGTTGTCCAAATTTTCCGCGAATACCATCGGTACCAAAATAGCTCATTTATACACTCACTTATTATGATTTTAGCTGGAAAATACCCAACCTTTTTCAACCACAAAATACTTTACACCAAAACAAAAAGGCCGTCATGAAATTGACGGCCTTTTCTCAACTTTCACCAGCTATAACTTAGCCCATGCGATAGTTTGGTGCTTCTTTGGTAATCGTCACGTCATGCACGTGAGATTCCTGCATACCTGCTGAAGTAATCTTCACGAACTTGGCATTTTTACGTAAGTCTTCAATCGTCGCTGAACCGGTATAACCCATAGATGAACGTAAACCACCCATCATCTGATGCACGATTGCACTCATTGGACCTTTATAAGGTACACGGCCTTCAATGCCTTCTGGAACCAGTTTCTCAGCACCAGCTTTGGCGTCCTGGAAATAACGGTCTGCGGAACCTGCCGCACCTGCCATTGCACCCAAGGAACCCATACCACGGTAAGCTTTGTAGTAACGGCCTTGGAAGAATTCAACTTCACCTGGTGCTTCTTCAGTACCCGCCATCAATGAACCGACCATGATGGTGCTTGCACCGGCAGCAATCGCTTTAGCCATATCACCTGAATAACGGATACCACCATCCGCGATTAACGGGATCTGACCTTTCAACGCTGTCGCTACATTATCAATCGCTGAAATTTGTGGAACACCAATCCCTGCAACAATACGTGTCGTACAGATTGAACCTGGGCCAATCCCCACTTTCACCGCATCCGCACCCGCATCTAACAATGCCAATGCAGCATCACCAGTTGCAATATTACCGCCAATCACTTGAACTTGTGGATAGTTGGTTTTTACCCAACGTACACGCTCAATCACACCAGCGGAGTGACCATGTGCTGTATCCACGACGATGACATCGGCGCCGGCTTCAACCAAGGCTTCTACGCGTGATGGTGTTTCTGCACCCGTACCGACAGCAGCACCGACACGTAAGCGACCAAGGTCATCTTTACAACTGTTTGGATAAAGCTCTGCTTTACGGAAATCGGTAACGGTAATCAAACCTTTAAGATTCTGGTTATCATCCACCACCAATACTTTTTCAATACGGTGTTTTTGCAATAACGCCTGAATATTTTCTTTAGATTCGCCTTCACGCACCGTCACTAAACGCTCTTGTGGTGTCATGATGTTGCTGACTGGCTGTTCAAGATTGGTCACAAAACGTGTATCACGACCAGTCACGATACCGACCACTTTGCCATCTTTTACTACTGGCACGCCACTGATATTGTTCGCTTGAGTCAAAGCAATCAAGTCACGCACTGTCGTTTCTGGCGTTACACTGATTGGATCTTTCACCATACCCGCTTCGAACTTTTTCACACGGCGTACTTCAGCTGCCTGGGCTGCAATATCCATGTTTTTGTGCAGGATACCGATACCACCATTTTGTGCCATTGCAATCGCCATACGGGATTCTGTTACCGTATCCATCGCTGCAGACACTAAAGGAATATTAAGTTGAATACCGCGGGTCAAACGTGTCTTTAGGGAGACATCTTTTGGAAGGACAGTAGAATAGGCAGGGAGTAATAAGACATCATCGAAGGTTAACGCTTCTTGAACGATGGTCAGCATAACAATCTCACTGGTAATTTCCGTGAGCTATTATAAACAAAAAATTTGCTTTTATTCATGCTTATTTTCAGGACGATACAAAATAAATCTGTATCGCCCCGGTTGGAAAACTGTTTGGGACTGGTCAATCAAATGAGCTGGGGCCGTTCTACAGCATGACCATTAAGCCGGACAGCGGAAGATTTCTCGTTTAAAAACATCGACACCACAAGGTAAATCCCATAGCCATTCGAGGAATTGCTCAATGCTCTCTTTCCCAACAAAAGGAGAACCGTGCTGCGGCACAATTATTTCAATGTCCATATCTCGAACCATGTCAACCCAGTAACGTAAAATCTGATTGGAACACATATAACGTTGATGAAAAGTGCGCATGCCTGGCACATGTGCTTCTATATCCTGAACCGGAATTTGTGGATCACCAGATAAAGATGCTCCCAAATCACCAGAGAACAGAACTTTGGAAACCGGATCATAGAACTGGAAGTTGCCCACGGAATGCAGAAAATGTGCCGGAATACCACGCTAATCAATAGTCCTCATATCAGTCTTTGGGCAAAAAAAAGCAAGAACTGGATTCTTGCTTTTTTGCTTGATTTAAATTGCACTGATCAGTATTTATTCTGGACAGGTAAACACGCTTTCATCCATTAAATCTACACCACATTCCAGATTCTCGATCCAATCGAGGAACTGGTTAATCATGTCTTTACCAACGAAAGCACAACCATGCTGTGGCACAATCATTTCCACATCCATTGTACGGACCATATTCACCCATAAACGGATGACTTTATTGCAACACATGTAGCGTTGGTGGAAGCCTTTCATTTTTGGAATATGTGCAGCAAAGTTTTCTAATGGTTTACCTGCATCTTCCACCATCGATGCTCCCATATCGCCAGAAAACAGGATTTTGGCCACAGGATCATAAAACTGGAAGTTCCCTACTGAGTGTAGGAAATGTGCTGGTACAGCTATAATTGAAGATTGACCCAAAGGAATCACCTGACCATGATCCGGCAACTCAATCAAGCGATCCAGCCAGTTGCCTTTCATACGGTCACTCATAAATGCAGAGTTCAAATGCGGTAAGAAACGGGCCCATAGCTTGGAGGCCACAACTTTCGCATCTGAATACACCAACCAACGTGGCATGGAGGTAATGATATCCGGGTCTTGATGAGAAGCCATCACATAATCGAGGTTCTGTAGACGGGTATATTTGTTCAGCTCCATGGTCAATGGAACATAAGTCAAATCACCACCTGGATCAAGAACAGCTGCACGTTCATTATCAATAATCAAGAATTGGTTGGCTTGTACGCCTTCACCTTTCACAAGACTGGTAAAGCTAATACATTTATGTGTGCCATTATCAAATAACACTTGTGAGGTGGTACGCTCTAAAGCCATTTCCTTGTTCCCCAAAAAAACTTATTTTTTAAATGAAATTATCTAATCCTTATAACATAAAAGGATTCGGGTAAAATTACAATAAATATACGAATAACTTTAACGCCATCACAGCCTGAAAATAAAAAGCTCAAACCGGGTTTGAGCTTTTTTGACGGAATCAAAATACAGTATTAAAAGAAGTAATGTTGCAACAATGTACCGACACCAATAATCAGGAAAATCGCAGCGCCAATTTTATGGATCAGTGGAATTGGCAATTTTTCCGCCATCTTATTCCCGACAAAAACGGCTGGTGCATTGGCAATCATCATCCCGAGTGTTGTACCCAGCATCACCCAGAACACGCTATCAAAACGTGCTGATAAGGCAACCGTCGCAATCTGCGTCTTATCCCCAATTTCTGCCAGAAAAAACAGCACAAAGGTGGCACCAAATACCCCGAATTTCTGCCATTTATTAATACTATCCGTTTCATCATCCAACTCATCTGGAACCAGCATCCAGAGCGCCATGGCAATAAAACCGATGGACAGAATCCATAAGAGAATTTCAGGGCTGAGCACCGTAGTGATCCATTGCCCTAACACAGCAGACAAGCCATGGTTAATGAGCGTTGCGATCAAAATCGCCGCGAGAATCGGGATAGGTTTACGAAAACGGGCCGCAAGGAGTAACGCCAATAACTGGGTTTTGTCACCCATTTCAGCGAGTGCCACGATGGCAGTAGAAATAAAAAATTCTTGCATGTTGATTCTCTGGCTAGCGAAATCCCAATGACCTACCTTTCCCGCTAGCCAAATATTTCAAGCAGAAAGATAAATCAAAGGTCTTGCCAACAAAAGAACCAGGAGATGGGATTCTTTGGCTATGATGACCATGCGCTGTGGCGCAATTATGTTGACCATCACCTATTTACTGAGCGTAAATAGCGGCTACTCCCCAATGAAGTGAAGTTATTTTAAATAATTCCCAATGCAAAAGGCAAATCTTTTAGGATCGAACCAATAAAAAAACCCCGCTGACGCGAGGTTTTCATCCAAGACTTCCGCAAGGATTACAACAATAAACTACGAATGTCTTTCAACAGTTTGGTTAGTTTGTTGGTGAAACGTGCTGCATCGGCACCGTTAATGACACGGTGGTCATATGATAACGATAATGGCAACATTAAGCGTGGATCAAAACTACTTCCATTCCAGACCGGTTGCATCGTCGCTGGAGAAATCCCCAAAATTGCCACTTGAGGCCAGTTCACCAATGGGGTAAAGGCTGTGCCACCAATACTGCCAAGGCTGGTAATGGTGAAGTTCGCCCCTTGTAGATCTTTAGGTGACAGTTTCTTGTCACGTGCTTTCTGGCTCAGCTCAGCCAACTCAACCGCAATCTGCTTGATCGATTTCTGGTCTGGATTACGCAGTACTGGAACAGTTAATCCATCCGGTGTCGCCACTGCAATCCCCATATGGATTTCATTACGCAGTAACACAGATTTCTGATCATCTGCCAGATGCGAAGCAAAATAAGCCTCATCCTTCAGCAAATGTGCCACGGCTTTGGCAATAAAAGCCAAGATCGTCAGGCTGATGCCTTCCTTCTTGAAGTTGCCTTTCAAATCATTACGCCATGCTTCCAGCTCGGTAATGTCTGCCAAGTCAAACTGCGTCACCTGTGGAATATAGTTGTTCAGAGACAACTGTGGAACCGATACTTGCTGTAAACGCGTCATGCCTTTCACTTCGCCACCACCAAAGGCAGAGAAATCTGGTAATGCTGGCAAGCCTGATGGTGCAGCCGCGATTTGCTGAACGGGTGCAGCCACGGGTGCAGTTAAGCGCTGTTTTACATAAGCAAAGACGTCTTCTTTGAGCACACGGCCATGTGGACCGGTCGCTTGCACTTGTGCCAGTAAAACGCCTAATTCACGTGCCAACTGGCGTACAGCAGGACCCGCGTAGACTTTGGCATTTTCAGCTTGTTGTACCGGCGTTAATTTTTCAGCACTATGTGTCGCCACTGGTGCTGTTGCTACAGCAGCAGGAACAGATGGTTTTACCGTTTCTACAACTGGGGTTGCTGTGGTCGCTGCTGCAGGCGCAGTCGTTTGACCTTCAATCGTGATCAGCTGGATGCCCTGGCTAACCTGTTGACCCTCAGTCACATGAATGGCTTTCACCACACCGGCAGCGGTACTTGGCACTTCAACTGTCGCCTTGTCTGACTCCACTACCACAATGCTTTGTTCAGCATCAACGCGGTCACCGACTTTGACCAGAATCTCCGCGACTGCCGCTTTATCCACACCCAGATCAGGCACAGTAATCACTGTTTCCGCACTAACCGGTGCAGTGGTAGGCTGAGGTACTGGCGCTACCGTAGTAACTGTACTATTTGTTGTAGGTGCTGGTGTAGCGGTTTGTTCCGGCGCAGGAACAGTTCGGGCTGCTTTTACAGTGAGTAGCAGGACGCCTTCTTTGACCACATCACCATTTTTCACCGAAATACTTTCTACGGTTCCTGCAACAGGACTTGGCACTTCAACGGTCGCTTTATCCGATTCTGCAACCACTACACTTTGATCGACTTCGATCTGGTCACCCACTTTCACCAACACTTCAGCAATTAAAGCTTTTTCCACGCCAATATCGGGAACTTTGACTTCAATCACTTCATTTGTTGTTGATGGAGCTACAGTCTGCTCAGCCGCAGGTGCAGGAACCTCAACAGCTGCTGCCGTTATTTCAACTTCAGGTGCAGAGGCTTCAGTTGTTTTAGTCTGTTGGCCTTCCACTGCCTCAAGCTCAATCAAGGCCGTACCTTCTGCAACTTCGGCACCATTCTCGACCATAATTGCCTTAACCACACCCGCAGAAGTACTTGGTACTTCTACAGTGGCTTTATCCGATTCCAGCACGACAATGCTTTGATCTACTTCGATGCGATCGCCCACTTTAACCAGAATTTCCGCAACCAAAGCCTTATCTACACCAATATCAGGAGCTGTAATTTGCATTATTTAGACTCCTTGTAGTCAGCAACCGCTTGAACTTCAGGAACCGCTTGCGGTGCCCAAGCCACTGGACGATCTGTATCCAATTCAAAGCTGGAAATGGCATCTTTAACTAAACGTGCATCCACTTCACCCTCATCTGCCAGTTTCTTCAGTGTGGCCACCACAATGTGCGCGGCATCGACACCGAAGTAGCTACGCAAATTGGCACGGGTATCAGAACGACCATAACCATCGGTACCTAAAGCTACAAATGGACGGTTGTCTGGCAGATAAGCACGGATTTGCTCACTGTAGGCACGCACATGATCCGTTGCGGAAACCACAATCCCATCAGTATCACGTAACTGTTGTGATACCCATGATTCTTTTGCTTGTTCAGCCAGCGGATGCAAGCGGTTGTATTCTTCACATGCCATGCCATCACGTGCCAGCTCATTGAAGCTGGTTACACTAAAGACATTAGAGTGAATCTGGTATTCATCACGCAAGATTTTCGCTGCTTTAATCACTTCACGCAGAATTACACCTGAACCTAGCAACTGTACTGTCGCTTTTTCATCTTCTTCCAACAGATACATACCACGTTTGATGCCTTCTTCCACGCCTTGTGGCATAGCTGGATGTTCATAGTTTTCGTTCATGACCGTCAAGTAATAGAACACTCGTTCCTGATCCACATACATGCGTTTCAGACCATCGTGGACGATGACTGCCAGCTCATAACCAAAGCACGGGTCATAAGACACACAGTTTGGAATGGTATTGGCTAAAATGTGTGAATGACCATCCTGATGCTGTAAACCTTCACCATTGAGTGTGGTACGACCTGCTGTTGCACCAAGCAAGAAACCCTGTGCCTGTGCATCACCTGCCGCCCAGGCAATATCACCGATACGTTGGAAACCGAACATCGAGTAATACATGTACATTGGAATCATTGGCAGGTTATTGGTTGAATAACTGGTACCCAACGCTGCCCATGCACTCATGGCACCGGCTTCGTTAATCCCTTCTTGTAGCATGTGACCGTCTTTGGCTTCACGGTAATGCATTAATTGTTCTTGGTCTTCCGGGGTATATTTTTGGCCATGTGCGGCATAAATCCCCAATTGACGGAACATCCCTTCTAAACCAAAGGTACGTGCTTCATCCGGAACAATGGGTACAACTCGATCTTTAATGGCTTTTTCTTTGAGCAAGGCAGCAATCAAGCGCACCATGACCATTGTGGTCGATTGCTCTTTACCACCTGAACCTGCCAACACTGAGTCAAATACCGACAACTCAGGAATCTGCAAAGCTTCACTGTCTTTACGACGTGCCGGTAAATAACCACCCAACGCCTCACGACGTGCCTTCATATATTTCAATTCAGGTGAGTTTTCGCTTGGACGGTAGAATGGAACTTCTTCCAATTGTTCATCCGTAAATGGCAGGTTGAAACGGTTACGTACGTATTTCAATGATTCCAGCTGCATTTTCTTGATCTGGTGGGTCTTGTTCACCGCTTCAATTTCTTCAGACAGGCCATAACCCTTCACGGTCTTGGCCAGAATCACGGTAGGCTGACCTTTGGCTTTGGTCGCTTCAGCATAAGCGGCAAATACTTTGTACGGGTCATGACCACCACGGTTCAGATTATCAATATCTTCATCGCTTAAGTTCTTCACTAGCTCTTCAGCTTCTGGATATTTGCCAAAGAAGTGCGCACGGGTATAGGCACCACCCTTCACCTGATAGCGCTGATAATCACCATCCACGGCTTCTTCCATTACCGCTTTCAATGCACCCGTATGGTCTTTCGCCAAAAGTGGATCCCAATGACGACCCCAGACCACTTTGATGACACGCCAGCCTGCACCACGGAATAGCGACTCTAATTCCTGAATGATCTTGCCATTACCACGTACCGGACCATCCAGACGCTGCAAGTTACAGTTCACCACCCAGATCAGGTTGTCGAGCTTTTCACGGCCTGCCAGTGAGATTGCACCCAAGCTTTCTGGCTCGTCCATCTCACCATCACCGAGATACGCCCAGACTTTACGATCTTCCTCTTTAATCAGGCCACGGTTCATCAGGTATTTCTGGATATGTGCCTGATAGATCGACATGATTGGGCCCAAGCCCATAGAAACCGTTGGGAACTGCCAGTAGTCCGGCATCAAATAAGGATGTGGATAACTTGAAAGGCCCTGACCACCCACTTCACGGCGGAAGTTATTGAGCTGATCTTCAGTTAAACGGCCTTCAAGATAAGAACGAGCATAAATCCCCGGTGCACAGTGACCTTGATAATAGATCAGGTCACCACCAAAGCTGTCATTTGATGCACGGAAGAAATGGTTAAAGCCTACATCATATAAGGTTGCTGAAGATGCAAAACTTGCCAAGTGACCACCCAGATCATCACCGGTTTTATTGGCACGCAGAACCATAGCCAAAGCATTCCAGCGAATCAGGGCACGGATACGGCGCTCCATATCCTGATCACCTGGCATTGGAGGTTGTTCTTCAACCGAAATGGTATTTAAGTAAGGCGTATTTAAGCGTTGAATGGGTACATGCTTCGCGATCGCGCGTTGGTATAATTTTTCTAACAGAAATGCAGCACGTTCGGTGCCCATATGCTCTAAAACAGAATCAAATGCTTCTTGCCACTCTTGGGTTTCTTGCGCGTCGGAATCACCATAAAACGCCATAATTCACCTATTCCTTGATCTAAATCTACGAGGTGTATATTTAGCATGTTTTAGATCAGTAAAGTTATGGCTGCAACCGAATACACGTTTAACGTAACATTTAGCAGATAAATATTGGCTGCATATTTATTACACAAGCTAACAAAAAATCGCCAATTCTGGCGATTTTTTATACACAAGCAATAAATTTAGATGATAACTTAATAGCTAATATCTATATGTGCCAAGGTTCTCTTCAATTATGGCAACATGGCTAAATAAGTTGCTGGATTTTTACGTTGACCATCTTTTACAACTTCATAATGTAAATGAGGACCAGTACAACGACCAGTACAACCCACATTTGCAATCTGGTCACCCGCGTTTACACGCTCACCCACGCTGACCAAGAGACGTGAAGCATGGGCATAACGAGTGAGGTAACCATTTCCATGATTAATTTCTACATATTGGCCATAACCATTACCCCAGCCTGACTTGGTCACGACACCTGGGCCAGTCGCATAAATTGGGGTGCCACTTGGTGCAGCTAAATCAAGACCCGAATGGTTTTCAGCTTTACCACCCATAACACGACCACCATAGGTAGAGCTAACACGCGCGCTTGGTAATGGATGAGCAATTAGCCAAGAAGAGATACCGTTGGCTGTATAACGTGTTGAAGTATTTGAACTGTATTTTTTTGCGAGAGATTGATTATTAAGTTCAACAGATTTTTCACGAAGTGTAACCGATACTTTTGTACGTGCAGGAATATCGATATCTTCAGGTTGAGAGTAAGAACCTTTGGCAATCGTATGAGTAAGTTCTTCAATTGGATCAATTTGAGTATTTGAATTTACTTCAACCAGATCAGCAGAAGCCACGGTAGCAGCAGAAGCTGCCAGGGAAAAAGCCAATAAAATACGACGCGTGTGCATAAAAAACCTCTTTCAACTGTTCTTACTCAATGTTTCTTGTGTGATCTCTTCCTTGATATTCACAGAAACAAGCGCATAAGATTAAGACATCAATGTTAAGGAAAGATGTATGTCTGAACCTATTAACGTGTTTCAAGCGACAAGAAAACACTCAAAAACAGGAAACTTAACGTTTCTCTCAACGCAAGTTGCACAGTGGCAAAAACTTACGAAAATCATTCAACCGCTATTACCCCAACCGGAACAATGGCAGGTGGTCTGTTATCAATCCGGCGTTTTAACCATCACCGGTGAAAATCAAGCCATGATTAGTCAACTCGGTTACTTGCAAAAGCCGTATATTTCTCAATTATCTCAACTTGAACCGTTGAAAGATTTGCATAAAATTCAAGCACGTTTAAGAGTTAAGTCTCAAAAGATCTCTGAACCAAGCCAACCTTCACGATCCATCAACACAGAAACGCAAGACATGTTACGTCACGCTGCTGACTTTGTGAGCGACCCTAAGCTTAGCCAAGCCTTGCTACGTTTGGCAAGCAATAAAAAGGAGTAGGATTTTTCTGGCAGGCCATTTTTTGATTATTTTTCGTGATATTTTTCACATTCAGAGTTGTTACTTTATAACATCACCTAGACAAGACAATGACTTATGTCACACTGACATACGGAATCGGGCAATCTTTCGCGTCATCAAATGTTACAATTTCATAACTTGTTGGATCTTTTTGCACATTGCGTAACAACTGGTTATTCAGGGCATGACCCGACTTATAACCATCAAATTTGGCAATAATCTGATGACCTAGCAGATACAAATCTCCTACGGCATCCAGAATTTTATGGCGAACAAATTCATCCGAGAAACGTAAGCCTTCTTCATTGACCACACCAGTATCATCCACCCCAATGGCATTTTCCAAGCTCGCGCCCAGTGCCAAGTTATTGGCTTTCAGATAATCCAGGTCTTTCATAAAACCAAAGGTACGCGCGCCACTGACCTCATACACAAAAGTTTCGGTGGAAAAATCAATCGTGGCCGACTGGTATTCTTTGGCAAAAGCAGGGTGATCAAAATCAATGGTGAAATTAAGCTGAAACCCTGTATGCGGAGTGAAAATAGCCCGTTTGTCATCGATGAGAGCAGATATTGGCTTTAAAATTCGGATAAATTTTTTCGGTGCATCCTGCTCAACTAGACCACCTTGCATCAGTAAGTAGATAAACGGTCCCGCACTGCCATCCATAATCGGTACTTCAGATGCAGAAACTTCCACGATCAGGTTATCAATACCCAGACCCGCGATTGCACTCATCACATGTTCAATCGTACCAACTTTCGCGTCACCTTGAACCAAGTTAGAGCACATAAAGGCTTCTTGAATCAGCATCGCATCCGCAGGAATATCAACCGGTGGATCAAGATCAATACGGCGAAAGACAATTCCCCCATCTGCAACATGCGGTACAAAGTTAATCATGACTTTTTGCCCACTATGCAGTCCGATACCGCTAGCTTTGACGACACGTTGGAGGGTACGCTGTTTCAACATGCTACTACTGTCTTCTACTTACAAACCGCAATACGTTAGCATATTTGCTTTTTTTTGACAGCAAAAACGCTAATAGCCTCAGAATTTTCGCTATTAAGTAACAACATTGCCTCTGATTTAAACCACTCAGCCCACTATTTACAGGGATTTTGGCTTATATTTAGACAGCATTTGGTCTTAAACGAATCATAAGGCAATAAAAAAAGCAGCGCGTTTGCGCTGCTTTTTAGAAGTCCCACAACAGTTATTTACGTTGTTGGTTCTTCAAATAATCCTGAATGCTCATCGGTGATGAACGTGGAGTTGCGCTTGGCGCAGCAACTGGACTTTCAGCGTGCTGACGTTTGCTGATTGCAGGAACATCATCTTCTTCAAGCACTGCCTGTGCAGCCTGGCTTGCTTGCACAGCAGCATGCTGTACTGCAGAGGGTTGACGCTTCGCTTCTACCGCATCCGAATTCCGCGTCAAACCTGTGGCAATTACAGTCACACGAATTTCATCACGGGCATCTGGATCAAATACCGTACCGAAGAATACTTCGCCTTCATCCAGATCAACGATCTGGTTCACCACATCAGTAATCACTTCTGTTTCACGCAGTGTGACATCATTACCACCAGTGATATTGATTAATACCCCCTTGGCATTCATGATATTGACGTTATCGAGTAATGGACTACGAATAGCCAGACGGGCCGCTTCCTCAGCACGGTCTGGACCACTGCTCTTGCCTTCACCCATCATGGCATAGCCACGGGTACTCATCGCAGTTTTCAAGTCGGCGAAGTCAAGGTTGATATGACCTGGACGTACCACAAGATCAAAGATACTGCGTACCGCATTTAACAGCACATCATCCGCCTTACGATAAGCATCCTGCATGGAAATATCGCCATACACACTGAGTAAACGCTGGTTTGGAATGATAATCAAGGAATCTACATAAGCTTCAAGTGCTTCGATGCCTTTTTCCGCTGAGCGCTGGCGACGACGACCTTCAAAGTTGAATGGCGTGGTCACAACACCTACGGTAAGAATACCCATTTCTTTGGCAATTTCTGCAACGACTGGCGCAGCACCTGTTCCGGTTCCCCCGCCCATGCCGGCAGTCACGAATACCATATCGGCACCTTCAAGATGCTGACGAATCACTTCACGGCTTTCTTCTGCTGCGATCTGACCCACTTCAGGATTGGCACCGGCACCTAAACCACGGGTACTTTGTTCACCCAACTGGATTTTAAATGGCGCATTCATGCGATCAAGGGCTTGTTTATCCGTATTGGCACAGACAAATTTTACACCTTTAATATCAGACTGCACCATGTGCTGTACGGCATTACCGCCACCACCACCTACACCAAACACAGTGAAACGGGCTTGACCGTTACTATCGGTTTGTTCATCTTCTAAAAATTCAAATGAGGCCATGACCTATAGAGTTCCTAAATAATATTGGCAGTCACTTCAGCCCGTATACTGCCTTGATCTGCATAAACAAATTATTTTTTTAGGATGCTGTGCAATACTCGCCTTGTCAAGTACAGCAGTTTTCTTGTACAACTTCCTAACAATAATCCCAATGAAATACACCTTAAAATATCGATTTTAATTTGTTATTCAGTGTATTCCAGCCATTGCCAACACGCGACCAAAAAGAACGCTTTTCTTCGTCTTCTGGTTCTTCTACTGCATCCTGCATGTCACTCTGACTAAATAACAATAAACCTGCTGCCGTCGCATACATCGAACGACGTAACGCAGCCTGATGTGGCTCATCGGCATATACCTGTAAAGGTGGATTGCCTAAATGGGCCGAAACCCCCAACATACGCCGCGCCAGATTAACCATACCTTCAATCTGACAAGCATCTCCGGTCAGGACCACGCCATGATATAAACCATGTATCGCGCCGCTCTGCTCTAACTCCTGACGAATCAGGCCAAAGATTTCTTCATAACGTGCAACAATAATATCCGTCAATTCAATACGACTAATGGTTTGTGGCCCGTCAATTCCTTGAAATTGAATCATGTGATCCGGCTTGACCACTTTGAGGTCCACACAGCCATGTAATAATTTCAGACGTTCAGCTTCATCCGTTGTGGTCTGCAGGACTGCCGCGATATCTCGTGTGACATGTTCGCCACCGCGCTGGAATGTGCGAGTTAAGGCCAAACGTCCATCTAGGTAAACGGCTAAGTTCGTGGTTCCTGCACCGATATCAACGAGACATACACCATATTCTTTTTCATCTTTGAGCAGGCTAGCTTCTGCAGTAGCGAGACAAGACACCACCATTTTCTCGACACCGATATTCGCGCCTTTCATGGCACGATCCAGGTTCTGCATGGTACTAATCGGCAGCATCATTAACTGATAATGCCCTGTCATACTTTGGGCAGACATGTTAATTGGATTCTGCACCCACTCTGCAGCATCATCCAATTCAAATCCTAAAGGCACCGCACTCGCCAAATAATGATCTGGAGTCACATGACTGGCTTTGGCCAAATCCAAAGCACGGACCACCTCATTGGTGGTAATAATATGTTCGGTGTTGACAATCGGCGTACGGCCCGAGGCATAAAAACTTTTTAATTCTGTACTTGGAATCGACACCCAGGCCGAGTGTATCCGACATTCCGCCATCTTTTCCGCTTCAGCAACGGCATTTTTTATTGCGGCAATCACTTTATCAAGGCTGACAATTTTACCTTTGTTCATGCCTCTATTACGTGCTGTAGCCATCCCGATAACTTGAATTTTATCAGGTGCATGTACTTTACCAATCAAAACTGAAACTTTATGTGTCCCAATGTCAATCGCAACAACTGAGGGAACAGCTTCACTCATTACGTACTACCACTTACATGTTGGTTTATCTTTAGCTTAAGCGCCTTGTTTTTAAAGCCACGTATTATGGCTTTGCCGTTATTCCACCCGCAATGCCTGTGTCATCACTCGTTACAACAAACTGCCCATTTATAATTGTAGGCGGGCTGGCATTTTTCCACTGAATGGCTAGTCCATTACGATAGCGCAAATCAATGGCAGAAATTTTTGGCCAGACCGGCTTGAGCTCATTTTTTGCCAGATAACTCAGACGTTGTAGTTTACTCATGGTTTGATCCTGATCAACGATCACACGAAAACCAGAATCAAACTGCATAAACCAGGTCATACGTTCAGTTAAATATAACTCTTTTAAACGTAAATGAACCGGTTGAAATAACTGATTAATCTCGTTATATCGACGCATCATCACTTCAGACTGACTGATCGGGCCATGCAGTAAGGGCAAATGCGCATTATTTTTCGGCACCGCCTCACTAAATACATCCCCACTATCACTCAGCAATCGCCCGGTTCCCCAACGTGCAATTGCATGTCGCGGCATGACACGAACCCGAATCGCATTCGGCCAGGTACGTGAAACCACTACACGGTCTACCCATGACACGGCCAGAGCACGGTCACGAATTTGTTCCAGATCCGAAGTAAAATAATTGTCTTTCACGATGGGTTGCAGATGTGCTTGCATCTGCTGTTGCTCAACGGAGCTGTGTGTCCCAACGACTTGTAGTTCGGCCACATGCGCATCCGTGATCACTTTATACAGGCCATAAAAACCAACTGCCAGCACCACAAAAGCCACCAATAGCAGCAGCCAACCACCCAAATTTGCAAGCTTTTCCTGACGGGTAGGTGGCTTGTCATGAATCGAGGTGATGGCAGCAGCACGTTTGCGGCGCATGGAAGCAGGAAGTTGAGCCATAAATTAGTGTGCCACCGCATCCAGAGTTTGTTCCAGAATCGCTACACAGAGCGCTTCGAAACTATAACCGACCGCTTTCGCTGCTTTTGGCACCAAGGAATGACTGGTCATGCCTGGCACTGTATTCACTTCAAGCAGCCAGAAGTTACCTTCAGCATCCTGCATGGCATCAATACGGCCCCAGCCTTTTGCACCCACCGCTTGGAAGGCACGCAAAGCCAAGTCTTGTAACTGCTTTTCTTCTGTCTCAGTCAAACCACACGGAATGCCATATTGCACGTCGTTACGGTTGTATTTGGCTTCATAGTCATAAAAGGCCACATCTTGTGGTGGTTCCAAACGAATCACCGGGAGTGCCTGGCCATTTAGCATGACAATGGTAAATTCACGGCCTGTGATCCATTTTTCCGCCATCACCACGGCATCATGTGCTGTCGCTTTGGCAATCGCATCGGCAAAGTCTTCAATTTTCTCGACTTTACTCATGCCAATACTCGAACCCTCATGTACCGGCTTGATAATCACAGGCAAGCCCAAGCTAGACACAAGCTCTTGCACATCGGTGTCTTTATTGATGATACGGTAAGGTGCGGTTGGTAAATCACTGCCCTGCCAGATCTGCTTGGTTTTAACCTTGTCCATACCAATGGCAGAACCCTGTACGCCCGTCCCCGTATAAGGAATATTCAACCATTCCAGCACACCCTGAATCTGGCCATCTTCACCACCGCGACCATGCAGCACAATAAAAGCACGATCATAATTAACCAGTTCCGTCACGCTACGTTGTTGCGGGTCAAAAGCTTCGGCATCAACGCCAGAACGCAACAATGCTTCCAGCACAGCCTGACCACTATCTAGCGAAACTTCACGCTCTGCTGATTTACCACCCAATAACACGGCAACTTTGCCGAACTTTGAAGCATTTGACACGTTGAGATCCTTAAAACTTTATAACTGGTCAATCACATTCACGCCATACGACGTCATTATTTAAGATATAAATGCTGTTGTGCCAATTCGACTGAAATGGCTCCCACGTTACCTGCACCTTGGGTTAATAACAAGTCATTTGGTTGTAACACTTTTTGAATGACATTGCGCAGGTTTTCATCGACTGGATCAATTAGAATCGGTTCGACCTGACCACGTAGACGCAAGCTACGTGCCAAAGTTCGACTGTCAGCACCGACAATCGGCTTTTCACCCGCGGGATACACTTCTAAAAGCAAGAGTTGATCCACTTGTGATAACACCTCGACAAAATCATCGAAACAGTCACGGGTACGGCTAAAACGGTGCGGCTGGAATAACATCACCAGACGACGGTCTGGATGGCTAGCACGCGCAGCCTTGATGGTTGCCTCAACTTCTTTTGGATGGTGACCATAGTCATCCACCAATTTCACTGTCCCTTCGCCTAGCGCAAATTCACCTTGCACCTGGAAGCGACGTCCTACCCCGCTAAAACCTTCTAGAGCACGGCTAATTGCAGCATCAGATACACCTTCATCAGTCGCGACACCAATTGCAGCCAAGGCATTCAGGACATTATGCAAACCTGGTTGATTAATGGTCAGGCGTAATGGTTCCCGGCCTTTACGCAACACGGTGAAGTGCGAGCGCATACCTTCCTGTTCAACATCGACCGCACGAATATCATTGTCTTCACCAAAACCATAAGTGATCACCGGACGGCCGACACGTGGCAAGATTTCACGAATATTGGCATCATCACCACACACCACGGCCAAACCATAGAATGGCAATTTGTGTAGGAACTGGATGAAGGTATCTTTTAATGTATCGAAACTGCCACCATAGGTATCCATATGGTCGGCATCGATATTGGTCACAATTGCAGCCATCGGTTCTAGGAACAGAAAAGACGCATCTGACTCATCGGCTTCGGCCACGATATAACGGCTAGCACCGAGCGCAGCATTTACCCCGGTACGGTTCAGCAAGCCGCCGATCACATAGGTCGGATCGAGGCCTTCTTCTGCTAACATACAGGTCAACAGACTGGTGGTCGTCGTCTTACCATGCGTGCCGGCTACTGCAATGCCATGGCGATAACGCATCAATTCACCGAGCATTTCCGCACGGCGAACCACAGGAATTCGGTTTTCAATCGCTGTTTTGATTTCCGGGTTTTCCGGATCAATTGCGGTCGACACCACCAGCACATTGGCACCCTGAATGTTTTCTGTACTGTGGCCAATAAATACTTTAATGCCGTTTTCTTCGAGTTGTGCCGTGGTTTTCGAGGCTTTGATATCTGAACCAGAAACTTTATAGCCCTGATTTTTCAATACTTCTGCGATGCCACACATCCCTGCTCCACCAATACCCACAAAGTGAATATGCTTGATACGGCGCATTTCAGGAATTTTAATTAATTTTTTTGCTTGATCAGCAGGGCTTGATGGAGACATAGGAAAACTCTAACTTACAATTCTTGAATGAGACCAACCACATGCTGGGTTGCGTCCGGTTGAGCTTTTTGACGTGCCTTGACGGCCATTTCAGACAAAGTCTGACGATTCATCAATGGTTTGAGCAGATCAGCCAGACTCTCGGAAGTCATGCTGGCTTGCTGACAGATTTTAGCTGCGCCGGTATTGGCCAAAAACTTGGCATTTGCTGTCTGGTGATCATCCACCGCACTCGGCAAAGGCACGAAAATCGCGGCTACACCGGCTGTTGCGACTTCCGTCACCGTTAATGCACCCGCACGACAAATAATCAGATCCGCCTCTGAATAAGCTTGCGCCATATCGTCAATAAACGGACTGACTTCTACCTGTAACTGTGCTGGAGCGTCTGTATAACGTGCCTGCGTGGCTTCAAACTGTTGCTGGCCACACTGATGAAAGACCTTTAGTGGCATATTTAACTGTTTTAATGCAGCTGGCACACGTTCATTCAAAGCTTGTGCTCCGAGTGATCCACCAACAATCAGAATATGCAGGGGCTGTTCTGCCTGCTCACGTTGCTGATAGCGCCAAGCTGGGCTCAGAATCTCGGTAATTTCCTGACGGACCGGGTTTCCGGTTGTCACAATTTTTGCACTCTCTGGAAATGTTCCCGGGAACGCCTGACAAACCGTTTTGGCGATTCGTGACAATTGCATGTTGGTAAAACCAGCGACTGCATTTTGCTCATGAATCAGCACAGGAATACCCAATACGCGAGCCGCGAGACCACCTGGACCGGCTACATAGCCACCAAATCCAGCAACCGCTTCAATTTTGAGTTGCTTCATGTAGCGCATTGCGCTCAAGGTGGCTTTTAAAATCTTGAAAGGTGCAACGAGTTTGCGTAATACGCCATTGCCACGCACACCCTGAATATCAATCTGATAAATCGGAATATCATGTTGTTTTAACAGACGGTTTTCCATACCGTTCGGTGTTGCTAACCAAGACACCTGGCAACCCTGTTGTTGTAATTGTTTTGCGACAGCCAATGCCGGAAACACATGCCCACCTGTCCCTGCGGCCATCATCATGACACGTTTCGGTGGCTGCTGTTTGGACTCAATCACGTGAATTCTTCGACTCTAAATGAAGTGGATCTTAAGATTATTTTAAAACGCCAATTGTAATCACAAAGCCCCTCCGCGGAAAAGCCGATTTGTGGCTTTTCATCGAGGAGATCATTGTTTTTTTGCTACAGAATGCCAATCTTAAACTAGATTTGGAATGAAACCGTTAAAAAAGCCCAACCCCACATTTACTCAATTTTAAGCAACTGATTATTTTAATGATTTCCAATCTAGTTTAATCATCACCAGAAAAGAAGATTTTTTGTTTTTCATCCCTTTGACGATGAACAGGCAAACCGTGATTTACCTGTTTTTACAAAAGCGCGTTTTCAGAAAGGTCAAATCATCTTGCAGATTGAATTCCAGCTTCCAGCACATCGAACAGATCATCTGCAATGTGTGTACCAAACTGGGCATCAATTTCCCGGATACAGGTTGGACTGGTGACGTTGATTTCAGTGACATAATTGCCAATCACATCCAGTCCGACAAAGATCAGACCCTTTTCCCGCAAGAATGGCCCCACTTTCTCGGCAATCATCTTATCATTTTCAGACAATGGACGGGCCTGTCCCAGACCACCCGCAGCCAGATTGCCGCGCACTTCGCCATTTTGAGGAATACGTGCCAGACAGTAAGGTACCGGCTCACCATTCACCATCAGGATGCGTTTATCGCCTTCCACAATTTCAGGAATATAGCGCTGTGCCATAATTGGACGTGTGCCCATTTCCGTTAGCATTTCTAGGGTTGAACCAATATTCACCCCATCCTGGAACAAACGGAAAATCCCCATGCCGCCCATACCATCGAGTGGTTTCACAATCACATCGCCATGTTCGGTAATAAATTCACGGATCAGGCTTTGCTGTGAAGTGACTAAAGTCGGTACTTGCAATTCAGGAAACTGGGTAGCGAACAGTTTTTCATTACAGTCACGCAAGGATTGCGGCTTGTTGATGATCCACGCACCTTCGCGTTCTGCCTGCTCCAGAATATAGGTGGTATACACAAAGTTCATGTCAAATGGCGGATCTTTACGCATCAATACCACATCATACGCCGCGATGGATTCTTTCTGTTTTTCACCTAACTCGTAATAATGGTTGTAGTCTTCAAAAACTTTGAGCGGAGCAATCAGGCCAAAAGCTTTGCCATGCTCAATATATAAATCCTGTTGTAAAGCATAGCCCAACTCATGGCCACGACGGCTAGCGGCCCACAGCATGGCCATGGTGGAATCTTTCTTTAAATTAACCGTTTCGATGGGATCCATCACCACAAGAACGCGCATATTGAAAGCTCTTTTAAAATCTGAATAATACGGATGAGTATAACGGAGATTATTCAGCGCTTTTTCTGAATTTCAGTCAAGCTTGAGCTAAAATTTTACAAAAGTCCGCAGGATCAGATGATGCAACAAGCGATTATCGGTTTTCATTTGGATGAAGAGCAGCATTGGGTAGCTGACCTTGCCTGCGGGCATGGTCAGCATGTGCGGCACAATCCACCCTGGCAAAACCGTCCTTGGGTGATGACTGAAAAGGGTCGTAAAGAAAAAATTGGGGTGAAGTTGGATTGTAAGAAGTGTGAAATACAGACCTAATACTTTTTGACAACTTGGAGAATAAACTCAGCCTTATGTAGCTTTGTAAATTATAGATTCTATTTTATTGCATTCTGGATCAAGCCAATTATGGAATAGACTCAACTTCGGCAAGAATGTTGCTTCGTCCAAAACTTAGAATAATAATTGATGGAATACTTAAAATAACGCTTATGGCACTTTTTGAAAAAGTGCTCGCTAAATTCATAAGATAGAAACATATATGCAAGAAATAGAAGAACTATGGTTTTCGCTCTCTTTTTTATTTATAGACAATACAATTGATTATCAGCAGATCGCCACTGAAATCGCCATGCATGATATCGAGCTTATTGAATTTCATCTCTTTTACAATGTTGCCCCTGAGTGTTCTGCAAATCTGGAGCAGACCATCCCACCCATTTGGGTGAGTTTTGATAAAGATGAACTTATACAACATATTAAAAAAAATGGGATTTTGGATAAAACACAAATTACTTTAGCCAGAAAAATTTCTGCAACAATATATAAATTCAAGTATAGAGATGAGTGGGCTACATTAACCCAATGCCTGATGGGCTATAAATAAATTCCCAATTTTAAATAATAAATGCTATGTGATGATTTATATTGAAAATCAAATCGTTAATTATTAAAAACCTGTTTTTTCACTCTTTATTTTTTATCAATTTATAATTTTTCTCGATCCCATCTTTAATCAATATTTCTTTACATTAGGCATCCACGTTAAACCATTCTAGTTATTCATATCAGCCCAAAATAAAAAAGGAAGCCTACGCTTCCTTTTTAGGATCTATATATTAAATTCCGTACTTTTCACGATACGCCTGCATTTTTGCCAAAGCTTCCGTTTCACCTTTGGCTTCTAGGTAATCCATCAAATCTTTCATGGTAATTAACGCATAGACTGGAATGTCTAGCTCATTTTGCACTTCCTGAATCGCAGACAATTCACCCTGACCACGTTCCTGACGGTCTAAAGCCACCAAAACACCTGCGATGGTTGCACCGGCATTTTGCAGAATAGTCACCACTTCGCGGATTGCTGTCCCTGCGGTGATCACATCATCAATGATCCAGACTTTTTTACCCGCCACGGAAGCCCCGACCAAGACCCCACCTTCACCATGATCTTTGGCTTCTTTACGGTTAAAACCCCAAGGCACACTTACGCCATGAATTTGTGACAATGCTACAGCAGTCGCAGCCACAAAAGGGATGCCTTTATAGGCTGGGCCAAAAATCACTTCGACATCATTACACTGCATTAATTGATCGGCATAACCTTGTGCCAATAGCGATAAAGCTTCACCATCATTGAGCAAGCCGGCATTAAAAAAATAAGGGCTCACACGGCCTGATTTTAAAGTAAACTCACCAAATTTAAGCACACCACGTGATAAGGCGAGTTCGATAAAAGCTTGCGGGTTAAATTGCACTGGCGTTGTCATGAGGTGCTCCGAATTGCAAATTGAGGTTATGACTGCGCATGATAGCAAAGGATCACTATCCAAGTGATGTAAAAATTCTTCGAGTGGTTTCAATTAACGTGAATGGTCTACGTTCGTCTGTGACCAAAGGCCTGCTGGAATGGCTAGAGCAATCGGATGCGGATGTGGTGTGCATGCAGGAAAGCCGCATTACCCATGCGCAGTGGACGGATAAATTTAAACCTGAAGGCTGGCATACGCATTTGTTCCCCGCAGAACGTGCCGGTTATGCCGGAACCGCGATTTATAGTCGCCTGCCTTTTGTCTCCGTACAGGATGGCTTGGGCTTTGAACTGGCTGATAGCCAAGGGCGTTTTATTCGTGCTGAATTCGATCTGGGCCTGGGCTATCCGGTCTACATCTGTTCGCTCTATCTACCTTCAGGGTCAAGTGGCGAAGAAGCACAGGCACGCAAAGACCATTTCCTGGATCAATACAAACTGATTCTAAAACAGTGGCGTGAAGAGAATAAGTCGCTCATCGTTTGCGGTGATTACAATATTGTGCATAAGAAAATCGACATTAAGAACTGGTCAGGCAACCAGAAGGCCTCCGGCTGTTTACCGCATGAACGTGCCTGGCTAGATCATATCTATAATGAACTCGGTTATGTCGATACCTTCCGTGAAGTCCGCAAAGAAGCTGATCTATACTCCTGGTGGTCAAATCGCGGACAGGCACGGGCCAAGAATGTCGGTTGGCGGATTGACTATCATGCTTGCTCACCAGACTGGAAAGAGCGCGTAATCAATGCTTGGGTATATAAAGATCAATGGTTTAGCGATCACGCACCAGTGATTATCGACTATAAACTGTAAATTTTAGTTTACAATTGTTCACTGAATAGAAGTTTATAACCTACGTTTTTTGTCGTGTTTGTGTATTTTTATTCAGTGACTTTGTTGGCAAGATAGCAATCACGGCACAGGGACATTGTCAGGATGACAGCGAAGGGATAGGAAGCCGTAGGATGAAAGGAATAAATTAAATGATTTAATTTATTTTGCAAGGATGTGACAAGGAACGTTGTAACGAGACCCGCATGATCAGGATGATTGAATGCGGGTTTCTCTATTCTGGGCGATTATTTTTATTTTAATCAATACCCAACACATGGTTACAGCTTTATATTGCCAAGTCAGTATGACACTCTCATGACATCCTGTTTTCAAAAACATTTCTCCGCGATTTCCGATTTTAACCCGATAGTATTCCGCCCATTTTTTCGCTAGGCTTAGCAGCCAGTCATGTTAAAGTAATGGAATCCTCATGCTGAAAATTTATGGCATCAAAAATTGTAATTCAATGAAAAAAGCCTTCGATGCACTTAATGCATTAGGATTGGCCTATGAATTTCATGATTACAAAAAACAAGGTATAGAAGCCGACACACTCAAACTATGGTTAGAGCAGATCGGTGCAGATCAAGTCTTGAATAAAAAAGGCACGACCTGGCGCAAACTGACTGAAGCAGAACAGCAACAGGCGTTATCGAGTGAAAAGGCTCTGATTGAAGCACTGATGACTCACACCAGCTTAATCAAACGCCCGATTTTACAAACCGCACAAGGTTTTGTTGTCGGTTTTGATGAAACAGCCTACCGCAACCTGGCTTAATCTCTAAAACAAAAAGCCTGATCTATGATCAGGCTTTTTGATAATCACATTATCACTTAATTTACACGAATCCAGGTCTGATTCCGTCCCAAAACAGATATCCCGATATAGCCACGCAGATTGAGTTTTTTGCCACCCTCTGCAATTTCCGCCTTGAGCTTATAGGTTTTACCGGATTGTGGGTCCAGAATACTGCCCCCCTCATATTGCTGACCTTCACTACGTTTGAGGTTATGCACAATCGTCAGGCCTTTTAACGATTTATTATGATAAGGCCCTTCGCACTTCTTACAGGCGTTTTCCTCACCTGGTGTTAAGATATTCTGGATATTGGCATTTAAGGTGCCATTTTTTAGTTCGGTAAACTTCACAATGGCTTTAGGCTGCTTGGTTTTGTCATCAATGGTCTTCCATACTGTACCATTGAGCGGATCGGCAGCGTGAGTCAATACAGCAGCGCTGAATAATCCTAATGCTAAGGCGAGTTTTTTCATTTCCTATATTCCCTGGTCATCGACTCGACTGGGTCAGTATTGAAAAATCACAACAAGAATGCAATTTTTCAGTGTGACTGTTTAGTGTAAGGTTGTAAGTATCCCGCATGATCAATACAAAATGGAATAACAATGCCTATCAATCCCATGTGGAAACAGTATCTTAGTGAAACCCTGCTGAAAGGCATCATCCGTGCACCGAGTCGGCTGAATTTGCCTCCCGAAACATTGCGTCAAACGCTGGATCGTTTATCTCATCTGTTGCCCAAAACGGAAGGCGCGACAGTCCGCTCATTTAGCCTTGCTGGTTTAGCTGCAGAAGAAATTAAACCTGGTCATCCGGCCACACAACTGATCTTACATCTGCACGGTGGGGCATTTTTCCTGGGTTCGTTACGTACCCATCACGCCTGGATGATCGATATGGCACTGCGCACACAAATGCAGATCGTGCATCTTGATTATCCGCTGGCTCCCGAGTCACCCTATCCAGATGGACTGGATGCCCTTTATTTAGCCTATCTGACGCTGCTGGATCAAGGCATTCAAGCCAAGGACATTATCCTGTCTGGAGATTCTTCTGGTGCCAATCTGGCTGTATCCTTGTGTTTACGCCTGCGAGATCAGCAGCAGCCTTTGCCAGCTGCCTTGATGTTGCAGTCTCCTTTCTTGGATTTGACCTTGAGCAGCCCTTCGCTACGTTACAATGCCGAGCATGATGCCCTGCTCTCTCAGGAATTACTTGAGGCAGGTATTGATTACTATCTGGTTCGGGATGTGGATCCAGCTGAGCCTTATGTCTCTCCACTATTTGCTGATCTACGCGATTTACCTCCAACGCTGATTCAAGTCGGATCGAAAGAAATCCTGCTAGATGATGCACAGCGTTTCCGTGATCAAGCTGAGGCTGCAGGTGTCGATGTGACTTTCAAGTTATATACAGGCATGTGGCATGACTTTCAGTTGTTTAATTCCTGGTTCAGTGAGGGCAAGCAGGCGTTAGCCGATCTCACTGAATTTGCGCATCGGATTGACCAAAACTAAACAGGCATAAAAAAGGTCAGCCGAAGCTGACCTTTGTAGTAAGGCAAATTAGAGTGCCTGAATTTTGCTTAATGCATCCGCAATTGCTTGTTCTTTCTGGTCTGCCATTGCAACACCTTCTGAACGAATCACTTCAATTTCTGTGACGCCAGTAAAGCCAAAGACAGTTTTCAAATAGGCTTCTTGGAAGTCGGCAGGGCTGTTGTCGCCATAAACACCACCGCGACTACTTGCGATATAGACTTTTTTACCACCCGCCAAACCTTCCGGACCATTTTCAGTATAACGGAAAGTTTTACCCGCTACACAAATACGGTCAATCCAAGCTTTCAGGGTCGATGGAATGCTGAAGTTATACATTGCTGCACCTACCACCACGATATCTGCCTCCAGATATTGCTGTACCAGCTGCTCACTCAGCTGGCTTTGTTCTGGATTTTGCCCCATGAGGATTGGGCCAGACAGGTGTGGAATCTGGTGCTGATCAACATCCAGATATTCAACTTCAAGATTGGCATGTTTGCTTTTCAGTTGTGCCACGATGGCCTGTGTCAACTGACGTGAAACAGATGCATCACCGAGAATACTAGAATCAATGTGGAGTAATTTCATGTGCAATCTCTAAATCATCTTTTATTGGATGAACGCTAGCTTAGAAGATCACACCGCTAAAATCAGTGCGTTGCTTGCTACACTATGTTGCAAAAACAGAACAGCTAACCTCAAGAGGAAACTTATAGATCCTAAAGATTAGGGGTGGAGCTGCTTGAGTTGGCTCAGCAATTCTACTTCGCTAAATGCACCAGTTAAACGTAACTGTCGCTGTTCCTGCTGTTGAGCATTCAGAAAAATATAAGTCGGTGGCCCAAGAATTTGCCATTTTTTTAGCAAAGCCTGATGGGAGGCATCATACTGGCTCAAATCCAGTTTAATCAGGTAATAAGGTGCTAATGCCTGCTGGACGGTGGACGATTTTAAAATCCGATGTTCGATGGGTTGGCACGCCACACACCAGTCGGCATACACATCAATGACGATCGCACGACCTGCAGGTGCCTGTACCAATAAATGCTCAAATTCAGCCGCTGTTCTAGCCATCTGCCACTGATTTTTCTGCAAGTTTTCAGACTGATGATAGTTTTGAATTTGCTGATACTGGCTATAGCCAAGATAAGGCAGCAACACGATGAGTAACAAGAGATACAGTACACGCATGCCACCCGTGTAACGCCATACACTACGGATCAGGTAAGCAACCAGCCCTATACCAAGCAACAGGCTCAATACCTGTAACAGCAGCGCTGGCAATAAGGGACGGATAAAATACAGGGCCAAGCCCAGCATAATAAAGGCAAAAATGACCCGGATCTGTAACATCCACTGCCCGGCTTTGGGGAGCACTTTTGCTCCCAGCACACTGGCCAGCAACAAGGGAAGACCCATGCCAAAACCCAGCATAAACAACAGCAAAGCACCCTGCCAGTGATGCTGGGTCTGTAAAATAAACAGTAAAGCTCCAGCCAGTGGTGCCGTCATACAGGGTCCGACCAATAAGGCAGAGATAATGCCCATGATGCCCGCACCCAGCAACGTTCCACCCTGTTGTAAAGACTGCATCTGATCCAGACGCTGTAACCATGCTTGTGGCAGACGAATTTCAAACAGGCCAAACAAATTGGCCGCAAACAGGACAAATAGCGCACTAAATGCCAGCAAAGTAGCGGGTTGCTGTAACCAGCGCTGAAAATTCAGGCCCGCTGATGATGCCACTAGACCGAGTAGTGCATAGACCATGGCCATACTCAGCACAAAAACCAGTGCAATCATCCAGGCCTTCAAACCTTTATGATCCCGCACGATCAGTGAAGTTAAAATCGGCAGCATGGGTAAGGAACATGGTGTAAATGCCAGTAAAACACCCAAGCCAAGAAACAGCAGCAGGCTGTAAAATAAAGAATGCTCAGCAAGCTGCTGAAACCATACCTGATCCTGAGCACCCTCCAAAGTCAGTGGGGGATTCGGTTGGCTAGGAGCTGAAGAAGGTTGTGACGATGTGGCTGTGTCCACCGGCAAGGTTTGCCCCGAGGCCGGAGCCAGATCCAGTAAACGTTTTGAGGATGCCGTTTCCTGCAACTGAATCAGTCCATCAAGATCTGTCTGAAACTCTATCGTTTGTGGCGGGTAACAAATCCGGTCCTTGGCACAACCCTGCCAAGTCAGCTGATAGCTTTGTGCCGGTTTTGCTGCAAAGCGGATGTCGAGCTGCTGAAAATACACCTGACTCTGGCCATAATTGTCATCATATTGTGTGACAGCGGGGGGCAACCGCAGTGGAACCGTTTGACCGGCCTGCTTCAGCTCGATTTTATGTTGATACAGGTAGTAACCGGGTTCAATCTGCCAGTGGAGTTCCGCCTCATGTTGGCTTAGAGACTCTACGGAAAAGCGAAAGGCCTGCTCCGGTGGAAGTAGCGGATTTTCTGCATGACTCAACACTGAGATCAGCCAACAGCTGATACTCAGTAAAATCGCAAAACTCAGTTGCACCCGATTACCGGGTTCCAGACATTGCATGCCCTAAGCCACTCAGGATTAAAACAGGAAAGAAACGCCTAGACCACCATGGTAATCCGGTCGCTCACCACTGAGTGAAACACCAACACTGGCATCCAGCTGTGCACGGTCGTTCAAGGCATACATCACGCCCGACGCCAAGGATGTCTCATTGGGTTGGCTTTCTGCCTTACGATAAACAAATTCAGAAAAACCGGACCAATTCCCGGCAATCTTGTATTGAATGCTCGGAATCGCAGTGACAGCCCATTCTCGGTCCTGCATTTCATAACGCATGGTCATCGCGGTCGTGATCAAATCACTATAACGATAAGCAAGTGCTGAGCTTAAGCTATAAATATCATCCTCAGCAGAGAAACCAGGATTACCGGTAGCGAGTTGAACCTGAGCCAGCACAGCCATCGTAAGCTGCTCATCTTTCAGGTTAATGGCTTTCTTCACCCCGATACTGACATCGCCCAGACCATCTGTTTCCCGGGTTTGTCCAGCAGATTTGGTTTTCGTCCAGCTTGGCCCCTGCCAGCCTAGCTGTAGCTCGGTATCCTCATTCAGACCACTGCGTAACAGCATATTGCCATTCAGACTCAGTGTTCTGACTTTCAAACCATCCACATACTGTTCATCATAGGTCGCTGAAGGCAAACCTTGTTCCCACGCCACATGGCCAACCGGCGTAATACCGGTGCCAAAACCGCTCCCCGGACGGTCAAATGAAAATTCGGCAGCCCATGTCCCCATACTGAGGCTTGCCATCATCAATAACGTGGTTGTTTGCATGATTTTCATGTCATTTCTCAATTTTTTACGCTAGTTCTTTCGACATCTTGGCGCCACGACTGCGCAACAACTGCAAAGTTTCTTTTTCTTCAGGTAGTGCCTCTGACCAGTCAATTTCATCAAATTCACAGTCAAAAAACAAATCGCTAATTGAAGATAAAATGGTCAATCCATCTTCATCTTTACTGTTTGGATCTACCTGTTCATCCAGCAAACGCTTTACAGCCGGCACACAGGCCGCACTTGCCGCATCCCAAAGTGGACCATAGAGCTCTTCCGCATCCCATAAATGCAGGTTAGCCTTGGCCTGAATCAAGGCATCCAGAATCTCTAGATGAACCTGTAAAGCCTCTTGTTTCTGCTGCTCAGTCATCGGCTCGGCCTGATAGGCTTCACTGACCAATTCCCACCACTGAAATAATCCATCACACGCCACGGAAATGGGTGGGCCCTTTTCTGGCTCAATAAAATTCGGATCCAGACCATCCGCCAGTAACTTTTGGACCTGTGGCAAATTCAGTTCTTCTATCGCTTGTACTAAAAGCTGTTGTTGTGCAGTTAACATGCGATCTCTCATTTGTCGGTTTGTCTTATTATGCCGAATAATGTCCGATTTGTTTTAAGGAAATGTTGTCAAGGTGAGATTCAGGCATAAAAAAAGCCCCGTAGGGCTTTTTTTTACAGAAGCTTAGGCTTCTTCTTCATCGTTGTCGATCAGCTCAGGAGCTGCACCGCGCGGATCATCAATTTTTTCAAATAAGTGTTCAAGGCTGCGGCCTAATTTATCCATGGCACCATGGAAAGCGATGTCGACATTTTTCGCCTTGTGATTAACAGCTACAGGTTTTAAACCTTTAGGACGCGCTTCAATCATGCAACGGATATCATCATCTCCGCCTTTGTCCCCATTTTCATCACTAAAATGTACAGAAAAGTGAGTAATACGTTCCGCATGACGTTGAAATTCTTGGCCAAGTTCTGCACGCACATAACTAATTAAACGTTCATTATTCTGAATATTTTTGTCGGTACGGATTTCAATGTTCATAATATCATCCTCTTTCTGGATCTTTTTGTGCAAAACTTTTGTTATTTACGCTTGTCAGATGACAAGTGGTTGTTCCCTTGAGGGATCAGTTAAATTGAATTGGGGCTTTGCTCTCCTCACTCAATTCAGGACGGTGCATGTAATCGTTTTACTGTCCCTATGTCTTCAATATCAGGCCATCCGCAAAAATATGCAAGGGGGTTTTTAAAAAAAATATTTGAACCCTAGCAGAGTACTAAGACTGAAAAATGACAGGTTAAAAAACTGATCAAAAGATATTCATTTATTTACAATTATTCACATTTTTAGCACTAAATTTACAGCTCCACAATCTGCAAAACAGCACATTTTTTTGATCTTTTGGTCAAATTTCACTTTATTTCCAGCCGATAATCTGTATGCTTGTTACGCTTTTTTGGCCGGAGAGATTCTTAATGAAATTTACACAATCGGTAATCGCAGGTGCTCTTCTCAGCAGTGCAAGCTGGGCTCAAGCACAACCAGTTTGGCAGGATTTTAGTGTTACAGGTCTATATGGTGAAAACTACGAGCTGATTGCACGTGAGGATCAGCAAAGCACGGTAACCCTGGAATATGCAGCAAAACTTAACTATGGTGATGTATTTGCTTTTCTGGATCGCACCGATAATGATGTCAGTGGCAAAGAAAGCTATTTTGAGGTTTCACCACGATTAAGTTTGAGTTCAGTTTCCGGTCAGAAACTGGCAATTGGCCCGATTAAAGATGTGTTAATTTCAACCACTTGGGAAAGTGGTGAGGGATTCGATAATTATTTGTATGGTATCGGTCTGGACTTGGCGGTGCCTTATTTTCAATATGCCAGTCTGAATTTCTACCGGGCCAAAAATGACAGCACCAAAGATGATTACCAGCTCACCTTCACTTATGGGGTGCCGTTTAAACTGGCCAATGAAGAATTTTTGGTGGATGGTTTTCTCGACTGGTCCACGGCTGAAAAAAATAGCCATGCCAGCGAACTGAACTGGACCACGCAATACAAGTGGAATCTCGGCCAACACATCGCGCCTGGCACACGACTTTACCTTGGGGTAGAGCACTCGTTGTGGAACAATAAATATGGTATTGCCAATGCCAAAGAAAATAACGTGAGTGCTTTGCTGAAATATCACTTTTAATCTGTGAAACTCCCTCTTTTTCAAAAGTAAGATCAAGGTCTTGCTTTTTTTACCCCATATTCTGGTGAGGTTCTAACAACAGATCGCCGGCAAAGTGTTCTGGTTGTGCAGGCTAACAACTGCATAATGCTGCTCAAACGATACCCGATAAAAATTCTGTAGCTGGGTAAAACTCAGTACTAACCCTGCCTGTTCCTGTTCGGGTGCCTGCCCCCAAGCTTCTGAGAGCAGTTTGGCTTGTTGCAGATATTGCGGATGATAACAACGCTGAAACTGTTCAATGCTGATCTCATCCAAGGCCTGAGAAATCTCGGCCACCTGCTGTACCAGATTATAATGTGCACTGAGGTCGGGCTGTTGTACGTTGCGAAAAGGAAACTGCGCCACCAAGGCATAATGCAGGCAGCTTGTTGCGATCAGCTGAGCTTGGGTGAGTAAAATCTCCAGGATCGGGGCACGATGCTGCAGGTCGAGTTTAGCCTGAATGCCACTCGCCTGTGCAATGTCCTGCTCATTCTGTGCTTGACTAGATAACAGCAATAAATCCTCAGCACGAATGGCCAATAATTGAGTATTCATGCGGCAATCTCTTCTGCTCCTTGACCCGTTTAGCTTACAGCGAGTTCGTACAAAAAAACGGCTATAATTCTGTAATTACTGCCTGAAGATTGTAATAACACGTGTCTACGATCACCCTGCTCATCGCTGTCCTGTTTTCAGCAAAACATGAAATTATCTCCTGAGAAGCGTTCAGCATTTACTGAAATTTCATTACAGGCACAATTTTAAATAAAATTAAACCATTGATTTAATTTAAAATAATAAATTGGCATGTTTTTTGATTAACTTCATCTGCACTTACAAGGAAACGTCTGTTGGGATAACAGATGTCGTATGCATATGGAGTTTTACATGAAAAAATTTGCACTACTCGGCCTAGGGCTTTGCTGTATCGGTTCAACCCATGCAGGTTTTGAGCTGGACCGCTTTCAGACGCGTTTTGGTCTTACCCAGATTGAACCGAAAAATAATCCAGGCAATCTTGATGATGGCACACGTACCAGCGTATCCAATGCCTATGCCCTGACAACTGATTTTGTCTATTTCCTAACCCCAAATCTGGCGGTTGATTTATTGGTCGGTAGCGCACCAAAACATAATATTTATGGAGATGGGCAGAAGATCGGCAATACCAAGTACATTCCGCCAACGCTCAGCCTGCAATATAACTTTAACCCACAAGGCCAGTGGAACCCATATGTGGGTTTAGGAGTAAATTATACCTATTACTTTGATGAAACCTTGCTCAATGGTCAAAAGCTCGATGTGTCGAATTCCACCGGCGTCGCCGCGACTATCGGGATGGACTATAAACTGAATGAACATTTCAGCTTGGGAACCGATATCCGTTATGTCGATGTAAACTCTGATGTAAAAATTAACGGAGTCAAAGTCGGTAATGTGGATGTCAATCCGATGCTCTACAGCTTAACGTTGGGTTATAAATTCTAAATATCCCGCTCTCTCGAAGAAAAACCCGCAATTGCGGGTTTTTTAACGAATGGAATTTAAATCACAATATCCGCCAGATTGCCTTTCTGTTCCAACCATTGCTTACGGTCAGCAGAACGTTTCTTGGCCAGCAATTTATCCAGTAGCCCTGCAGTAAAATGACTGTCATCCAGATCCAGCTGTACCAGACGGCGGGTGTTCGGATCCATGGTGGTTTCACGCAACTGGCTGGCATTCATTTCACCCAAACCTTTAAAGCGGGTAATTTGTGGATTCTTGGTTTTGACTTTTGCCAAAATCTGTTCCAGCTCCGCTTCATCCAGTGCATAGTGCACATCCTTACCAGCATCAATCCGGAACAAGGGAGGCATCGCCACATACAGATGCCCCTCTTCCACCAATGCCGGAAAATGCTTGACGAACAAGGCACACAGCAAGGTGGCAATGTGCAAACCATCTGAGTCGGCATCAGCCAGAATACAGATCTTGCCATAACGCAGTTCCGACAGGTCATCACTGCCCGGATCGACGCCAATCGCAATGGCAATATCATGCACTTCCTGAGAGGCCAACACCTCATCGGATGAGACTTCCCAAGTGTTTAAAATCTTGCCGCGAATCGGCATGATGGCCTGGAAATTCTTATCCCGTGCTTGTTTGGCACTACCACCAGCCGAGTCCCCTTCCACAATAAACAGCTCGGATTCTTCACGGGTCTGCCCGACACAGTCGGCCAATTTCCCCGGCAAAGCCGGACCAGAGACAATCTTTTTCCGCTCGACTTTTTTTGCAGCTTTCAAACGGCGTCCGGCTTTGGAAATCGCCATTTCCGCCAGTTGCATGGCAATGTCAGAATTCTGGTTCAGCCACAGGGCAAAAGCATCCTTGGCGATATTCAGCACCACAGAGGACGCTTCACGGCTGGACAGACGTTCCTTGGTCTGCCCGGAAAATTGCGGCTCTTGAAATTTCAGCGACAGGATGTAATTCACCCCATCCCAAACATCTTCAGCCGAAAGTTTCAGGTTACGCGGCAACAGACTGCGCAGTTCACAGAATTCACGTAGCGCATCGGTGACGCCAGAACGCAGGCCATTGACGTGGGTGCCGCCTTGCGCGGTTGGAATCAGGTTGACATAGCTTTCCTGTACCTGCTCACCGCCTTCGGCATTCCAGCAGATGGCGAATTCAGCACTGGCTCGCTCGGCATTGCCTGTAGCCACAAAGGCCGGGTGCGGCACAATTTCACGATCCTGCAGTTCATCCATCAGGTAATCGACCAGGCCATTTTCAAACTGCCATTCGATTTTTTCGTTATTAATCTGGTCAATATAAATGACTTGCAAACCCGCGGCTAACACCGCTTTGGCTTTCAGGTTGTGTTTCAGTGCCTTTAAGGCAAATTTCGGACTATCAAAATACTTACCTTCCGGCCAGAAATGAACGGTAGTACCTGTGGCCCGTTTCGGGGCTTTACCTTCCAGCACTTCCAGCGGTGCCACAGGCTCACCCTGCGCAAAAGCCATCTTGTAGAGATTGCCCTGACGCTGGACTTCCACTTCAACCCGGCTCGACAGGGCATTGACCACGGAAATCCCGACCCCATGCAAACCACCAGAGAACTGGTAATTGTCGGTACTGAACTTACCACCGGCATGCAGTTTGGTCAGAATGATTTCGATTCCGCTCTGGCCATATTCCGGATGGATATCCACCGGCATACCACGGCCATTGTCTTCAACCGATAGCGATCCATCCGCATACACCGTGACCACAATCTTATTGGCATGTCCGGCCAGTGCCTCATCAACTGCATTATCAATCACTTCCTGCGCCAGATGGTTCGGGCGTGTGGTATCGGTATACATGCCGGGACGACGGCGTACCGGATCTAGACCAGATAAAACTTCAAGCGATTGAGCCGTATATTGAGACACGTTCTATGGGTTCCTTGATGTTAGGGAATACGATAAAAATTCGAGCAGTAACGGAATTTTTTCTGCAAAATCATCCATGCCATGATTGCCTTGCGCATCTGTGATGATCAGTGCTGCAGGCCGAGCCGCACTATAATAGCGCTGTGCATCACGATAATCCAAAACTTCATCGCCTTGTTGCAAGAGCAGTAAAATTTTATCGGCATGTTGGGGCTGTTTACAGGCCAACTGTTCGAGCTGTTGCAGTTGTGCCTGATCTAGTGACCAGTCTGCAGTGACCGGGTAAGGCAACTGTTCGGCAAAAAGATCATGGAACAGCTGCCATGGTCGCATAGCAGGATTGATCAGCACAGCCGGAACAGCATACCGTGCGACCAATTGTGTCGCATAAAAGCCCCCTAAGCTGCTGCCTACCAGCGCAACATGGTCCAGTGATTCAATCAAGTTGGCCACGCGTGCCAATGCCTGTACAGGGGGCAGGTTCAGATCCGGCAAATGGACACGAATCTCTGGACAATTGCGCTCACAGTAATGTTTAAGTTGCTGACCCTTAATCGATAAAGCACTACTTTTGAAACCATGCAGGTAAATCAGGTTCATCAGGCTTCCCTTGTTGCACTCAGAACATTGTGGATCAGTGCATGATCCCGCGAGCGATAAAAACCGCCAAGTTACATTCTGCAGTGAAATTGTTAGACAAAAATCATCGAAACTTCACCATTCGCACGTATTGTAAAATCATGACATGATGACACTAACTATACGCGAACGCTGATGTTTATAGCGCGAAGCCAGATAAAAAGAAAGAGTACATTTTAGGATGAATCCATGCCCAGTTTAACGCCTCTACATGAAAGCTACTGCCGATGGGATCGTACCCCACCCAGCCAGGCCGATGTACTGGAAGGACTGGCTCAACTGGTCAGCAGCAACCTGTTGGGACTGGATGAACTGCTGGCCTGTCTACAACAGGATCTGCTACAGCAAAGTTCGAAACTCAGTGATCAGATCACTGTACAGCTACAGCAAACCCCGCATGTCGACAAGCTGTATCAGCTGTTCTATCACATGGCACAAAAATCCGGACACCATCTGTTTGCTCCCGGATTGCGCCGGATTATCGATAAATTTCCCAAGTTACAAGCCAAACCGCTCAACCCGAGTCTGCATTTTCTGGTCGGTGTGTTAAACGGGATTCTGGGTGATTATCTGCTCGCACATCACAACCCGCTTGCCCTACCTATGTTGCTCTATGATCACTATGGCGCTCTGCAGCGCGGCGAGCTGGCCGGTCGTGTAGTGATTTTTGTGCATGGCCTCGGCATGAACCATTTGCACTGGTCGACACGCAAATACGCCGGGATCGGTGAGCGGCTGCTGGCGCAACGTGACCATAACACCATGCTGTATCTGAATTACAATTCAGGGCGGCGCATTTCTGCCAACGGCCGCAGCCTGGCGGTACTGTTGCAACAGCTGATCCAGCAACACCCGCAAATTGATAGTATTGACCTGATTGGCCACAGCATGGGCGGTTTGGTGGCGCGCAGTGCCCTATTCTATGGCAAACAGAACCTGCATGACTGGATGCACCGGGTCAATAATCTGGTCTGTATTGGCACCCCCAACCACGGCGCATCGTTAGAACGTTTTAGCCATACCCTGCAGGAGAAACTGCACCATTGGCCCGTGATCAAAATTTTGGGACATGCAATCAATATTCGCAGTAATGGTATTCTGGATTTACGCTATGGCAGCGTCCGTGATGATGACTGGGAGCATTTACCGGCACGGATTGGCCTGATGGACGATAATCGCAAACCAGCCCCCTTACCGAGCTACATCAACAGTTATATGATTGCTGGCACCGTAGAGTCGGAAAATAACCAGAACAAGACATTGAATATCCTGGGCGATTATTTGGTCAGTGTCAAAAGCGCGCTAGGTGAACATCCTCATCCACGCTTTCAGCTGAAGCTGCCGGAATCCCATAAGGCGGTGTTTTATGGACTCAACCATTTTGAGATTCAGTACCATCCAGTTGTTGCCGAACAGATTGCCCGCTGGTTCTATGCCGACAATCAAGAAGAAAGTGCAGAACAATCCATGCACGAATATTTGGTTCAGGTCGAACAACGGAATTGGGAGAACTTGCGAGGGATTGTAGAAACCTAAAGCAAGACGTGATGAGCTAATCAGCAAGAGAGAATATCAGCCCGGCAGAATCCGGGCTGATGAAATTTTTATTTTTTACGCAGCACTCTGCTATACGGATAGTTACGCACCAGTTGCCAGAGACACAGCAGTGCCAGCACGCTAAAAAACAGCAATGACCAAACAGGCAGAGATTGACCGAGGAAAGTCCAGTCGATGGCAGCACACTCGCCTGAACCGGACAATACCTGCTGCAACACGCTTTTTAATGGCAACGCATCTAGTAAATAGTTGAGACCAGGGCCGCAGCTTGGTACCTGATCGGGTGGCAGAGACTGCAACCAGACATGACGGCCTG
Source organism: Acinetobacter minutum (assembly GCF_035916735.1). Lineage (NCBI taxonomy): Bacteria > Pseudomonadati > Pseudomonadota > Gammaproteobacteria > Moraxellales > Moraxellaceae > Acinetobacter > Acinetobacter minutum. The sequence continues at coordinate 94,894 of NZ_JAQIHG010000001.1, read as the reverse complement.
CCACACCCACCGACCATAAAATGGCCAGAGTCGCGAGAAAGGCATACAGACGTTTGATCGCATTTGATGCCGGATTATGGATCAGGGCAATCAAGGCAATCAGCCCCATGCCGATCAGCCCTACACGCTGAAATACACATAGGGGGCAAGGCTCCAAACCTTTCACGTGTTCGAGATAGAGCGCAAAAGCCATACCGATCACACTGGCCAACACCAGCAGGCCGTTCACCAAGCGATAACTCCACTGCATGGATCTTCCTCTTGTTTTTATCTATAAGCGGCAAGATAGTCGTGAAAACTCAGACTGCTTTCTTGCTCAAGTTGTTGTTGCTGTTGCAGGGATTGTTCCGCCAGTGCATCAAAATAGCCTTGGGTTTCTGCATCTAAGACATGTTGTTCATAGGCCAAGGCATGTTGCTGCGCCATATAACTGCCAAAGGCCCAGGTTCCGCCATGTTCGAGCGTATCGGAAATCATTTGGGCTGAAAGCGTCAGATCCACTTCATCAATCCGTTGTTGCATCACATCGAGCGCCTTGCTGTACAGGTCGGTTTCGTAAGCGGCGTCTAGTAAAGCAGCCAAAGGTTGCATTGCTGTGACATAACCCTCTGCCCAGCTTTCAATTGGGTAAGACTCGCCCTGCTGCTGAATGCTGGCATTCGGTGCACGGCCGCGATTGACCACTTCCGCCTGATTTTTTTCAATCTGGTCTTGTTCTGCGACACCCAGTTCCGGACTTTCAGCAAACAGGCAGTACAGTGCCAAGGTTTCCAGGAATCCAGCCGCATCTTCATCAATGCCGATTGGACTATATGGGTTGACATCAACCGCACGCAGTTCCACATAACCGACACCACGATTGGCCAACGCTTGTGATGGGGTTTCACCAGCTTGCGGCACCTGTTTTGGGCGTACCAGACTGTAATATTCGTTTTCGATCTGGAGCACATGATCGTTGATCTGGATCGGTTCGCCTTGAGCATCATCCAGTCCTAAACGGCTAAAGGCCGGATAAGGCGTTTTCACAGCCTTCTGCAGACCTTCCAGATAGCCTTGCAGGCTGTTGTAATGGATGCCGAGCTGTTTCTGTGCAGAATTCTGATAACCAAACCGTCCCATACGTAATGCGGTTGCATATGGCAGGAATAGCGTTCCTCGTAAAAGTGGCAATAGGTGATGTTCACGACCACTCAAAAAGCACTGGCACACCGACGGACTCGCCCCCAGAAGCAGCATGACCAATGGCGTGAGACGGATAAAATTTCGGATCAGGCCAAAATAGCGGTAACTGCGATAATCCTGCAAACTCAGAGCTTTTAGCTGCTCATCCGTCTCATGCTGTTGCAGCGCTTCAAACAGGGAATCCGGAAAAGATAGATTATAGTGCACCCCAGAAATGGTTTGCATACGGCGGCCATAACGTACACCCAAACCGCGTCGGTACAGGGTCTTAAAACGACCAATATTTGAACTGCCGTATTGGGCAAGCTGGATACTTTCTTCTTTTTCATCCAGCATACATGGCATGGACAGCGGCCAGAGTTTTTCATCCTGCTCGAGATGACGGTGAACCACCGCATGAATATCCTGTAGGTAGTTCAAAGCCTGAGGAATGCTGTTTTGTGGTGGCGTAATAAACTCCATCAGTGCTTCGGAATAATCCGTGGTGATATGCGGATGGGTTAATGCCGAGCCCAGACTGTGCGGATGCGGTGCTTGTGAAATAAACCCGTCACGTTGCATGCGCAGGCTTTCACGTTCAATGCCGCGTAGCATACCCTGCAACTGCGAAGAATCCACCCAAGTCGGTAAAATGTCTTGAGAGATCGGGAGGGAGTAACTCATTACACGGGCTCGCTTATTAAAAAGAACAACAAAACAAAATCATCAGCTTAATCACATTCGGGTGATTGTTGGCTGCTACATTACGCCCAAACATGGTCGAAAGGCAAAGTAGATTTAATGTTGGCAATTTTTTATCACAATCTTGCAGTATAAGACACGGGTTATTTGTGATTATATTAAAGATCAGCCCTGTTTTTTTAAGGAAATGGTGAATTATCAGACATGGTCCGATGCTGAACCATTGATGGGCGAGTCGCATGTATTGCGATAACAGGCTGTCTTTACAGTCGTCAAAACGCGCAAAAATCAATTTAATAAAGCGTCGTTTTTGTTTTGATCCTATTCCTTGTCCCGGGCAGGCTCTGCCGCGGAAGGAGTTTTCTCATGAACACCTCATCTTGGTGTGCCAGTTTACTGGTTGTGATGCTGTTGGCCGGTTGTGCCAGCGTCCCACAACAACCACAGAACTCACCGCAGTTGAATCATACTTTTATGAGCTATCCGCTGATTTAAGCTGAAACTCAGATTTGATCAATCCTGATAGTGAAAAAAGTACTCAACTGATCCATCGTATTCCCGTCTGGCTGTCCATTTACCCGCAGCCAGACGCCATACGACCGAATCAGTCTTTATGACGGCAGTGAATTTCTGGCACATCCACTCTTACTTTTCTCTTTGCCCCAGGAGTTTTTTATATGCATCGACGTTATTTAAGTTTAGGTCTGCTCATATGCCTTGGCCTTGCAGGCTGTGCCAGCACGCCGAAAAAACCGCTCAGTCTGGATCAGCTCGGTAGTTTCGCCAGTTATCCCCTGAATGATCATAGTTACCGTATCAGCTATCGGGCCGATCAACGCATCAGTTTTGGTACGGCAGAGGAAATTACCCTGCTAAAAGCTGCACAGACCACCGTACAACAGGGTTTCCGCTATTTCAAAGTGTTGGAAGACCCGAGCAACCGCACGCAAAAACCACCGCGTCAGGCCGTGATTTACTCCAGCCCGAATTATTATCCGTATTATTACCGCCGTCATCCGCTTTTCTGGCCAGACCCATTTTATGATGTCCCGCAAGTGGTTAACATCGATCCGGTAGAAGTGTCTTATACTATTGAATGCTATAAAGATACGAAAAAAGCCCCGCAGGATGCGTTTGATGCTTTCTTGATTTTGCAGTCGCTGGGACAAAAATATGGTGTCAATAGTAGCGGTCAGATGGCTGCACCTGTAGCAGCCCAACCCTGAACGAAAAGGATCAGATGAAATAGGATGTGTGCATGCCCGATGCCGAATTAAACTCAGCCAGCTTAAAGCGTAGCAAGCGCCTGGCCAGTATGGCCCTGATCAGTGTAGTACTGCTTTGGTTGCTGCTGATGGTCAGTGCCAAACTATGGCCGGATCATGCCTGGTGGATCCAGATTCTGATGCTCTCCGCTGAAGCCGGCGTGGTCGGTGGGCTGGCTGACTGGTATGCGATTACCGTACTGTTTCGCAATCCGTTCGGTCATTTGCCGATTCCAGGTTTTTTACGTGACCACACCGAAATTATTCCGCGCAACAAGGCGCGCATTGCCGAATCCATGGGACGTTTTGTGCAGGAAAACTTCCTGTCACCGCAAGTTGTAGAAAAAAGTCTGGCCAAAACTGACCTGAGCCTGGCTGTGGGACAATGGCTGGCTCATCCACAGAATAATGCGCAAGTGGTGCTGATCATTCAGCAGACTGCACCGAAAGTCTTCGACTTTGTCGGGCAGCAACAGATTGCACATTTTATTCAGAACAACAGTGTGCAATGGCTACGCAATACCCAAATGAACCACATGGCCAGCGAACTGTTACGTGCAGTGATCGACAATGATTTCCATCAGGATGTGCTGCAGCGTGGACTGGATCTGGTACATGAATGGATGGTACAACACCCGCATGAAACACGTGAACTGACACGTAAGCTGCTGAAGGAACTGGGGGTCTGGAAGCTGGTCAAGGGTGCCAGCTGGATTGGGATTGATCTGCAACAGCGTAGTATCGACTCCTTGATTGCCAAAATAGAAACCATGCTGGCCGATCCAGAACATCCGTGGCGACAGCAGATTGAGGATCAGGCTCATGCTTGGATGCTACAACTGGCCGATCCAGACAGCGACGTCAGCCTACGTTTAAATGCAGGTAAAAATGCTCTGCTCGACAGCCCACAAATGCTAAATTTCATCAGTGGTGCGGTGGTGATCTTGTGTGATGCGATCAAGCAGGATTTGCTGCAGCAGAATTCCGGCATTGCAGCCAATTTACAGGCGGCCATCCAGCAACTGGGGGAAAACCTGATTCACAATCGGGACGTGCGTGAACTGCTGAACCAGCGTTTTTCTGGCTTGGCAATTACGTTTAGTGGTCAATACAGCGACAAGATCATCCGTTATATTAGTGAACGCATCCATGAATGGGATTCACGTGAAATGATCGCCAAGATTGAAAATGAAGTGGGGGGTGATTTGCACATGATCCGAGTCAATGGGGTGGTCGTCGGTGCCATGATTGGTCTGCTTCTTGGTGTGATCCGTGCGGCACTTGACGCTCTACTATAGTTTTCGCTTTTATTTTTATTGTTTGCTTTAGGTTCTGGCCATGCTGCAGTTTAGTTCCAAATTACCCGCTCAGGGCGTCACCATTTTCAGTATCATGACAGAGCTGGCACAACGCCTAAATGCCCTGAATCTGTCACAAGGTTTTCCGGATTTTCCGGCACCCGCACCGCTGTTAGAAGCCCTGTGTCAGGCCACCTTAAACGGTCATAACCAGTATCCGGCCGGAGATGGCCTGCTCGCGCTGCGTGAACAGGTTGCGCTACAGTTCCATCGACGTGACCAGATTCACCTAGACCCTGTCACTGAAATCACGATTACACCGGGTGCAACCATCGGGATTTATTGCCTGATTCAGGCCCTGATCCGAGCAGAGGATGAGGTGATTATTTTCGACCCGAGCTATGACAGCTATGCACCAAGTGTGCAAATGGTCGGTGCTAAGGCTGTGCATCTTAATCTGCTGGCACCTGAATTTCAGGTGGACTGGTCACAGGTCAAGGATGCCATCAATGACAACACCCGCATGATCATTGTCAACACGCCGCATAATCCGAGTGGGGCTATTTGGTCCCGTCAGGACTGGCTGAACCTGATTGAACTGATCCAGGATCGAAACATTGTGGTGCTATCCGATGAAGTGTATGAGCATCTGGTGTTTGATGACCAGCAGCATTATTCCGCCCTGTCCTTCCCGGAATTACGTGAACGCAGTTTTGTGGTGGGCTCATTTGGAAAGACTTTTCATGTGACCGGCTGGAAAACCGGTTATTGTGCTGCTGCGCCGCAATTGATGCAGCTGTTCCGTCAGGTCTATCAGTTTGCCAATTTCTGCGGCACCACTCCATGCCAAGTGGCGCTGGCGCAGTACATGCAGCAGTATCCGCAGCATATTGCCGAACTCGCAGACTTTTATCAGGCCAAACGTGATCAGTTTATTGCGGGAATTGCACAGTCACGTTTCCACTGGCTACCCTCAGCGGGCACCTATTTTCAAAATCTGGATTACAGTGCCATCCGCCCGGATTTGAATGATCTCGAGATGTGTCAGGTACTGGCCGAGCAGCATGGCATTGTTGCGATTCCCTTCTCCGCTTTTTACAAAAATGCACCCACCGATTTACGCCTAATCCGTTTCTGTTTTGCCAAACAAGATCAGACCTTGCAGCGTGCCGGAGAAATCCTGTCTCGCTGCTAGCGGAACTTGCGACAGAGGAAGATCAGCTGCAGGATTCCCCCTGTTTTTTCTGAAATGGCATGTTATGTTGAACAACAGACCGATCAGGGAAAGGAGTCCGAGCTGCCATGTCGCAACATCAGCTGATCCACCAGAAACCGCTATGGAAAAGCTTTTTGCTGTTTCTGCTGCCATTGATCGCCACCAATATTCTACAGAACCTCTCAGGTACGATTAACACCATCTTTGTCGGGCAAATGCTCGGGGTAGATGCAATTGCAGCGGTAGCGGTATTTTTCCCCATCTTATTCTTTTTACTGGCCTTTGTGATCGGACTGTCTGCCGGTACAACCGTACTGATCGGACAGGCCTGGGGTGCACAGAATCTGGAAAAAGTCCGGATAGTGGTCGGCTCCACCCTGTTTATGACCCTGATTGGTGGCTGTCTGATCGCCCTGTTTGGTGTGCTGTTTGCCGAGCATCTGCTCCGACTGCTCGGGACCAATGACAACGTCATGCACCTGTCATTGCCCTATGTCCGATGGATGCTGGCGGGTAGCCCGCTACTGTTTATTTATATTATTTATACCTCGATCTTACGGGGTGTGGGGGACAGCCTGACCCCACTCATCGCACTGGGCATGAGCAGCCTGATCGGTCTGGCAATTACACCCGTCCTTATCGACGGACATTTCGGTTTACCGGTGCTGGGCATCCTTGCACCTGCCATCGCCACGATTCTAGGCTATCTGTCGGTGTTGACCTTCCTGGCGATTTATCTGAACCGGAAACAGCATCCTCTTGCACCGAATCGGGCACTGCTGGCGCAGGTTCGCTACCATGCCCAAATGACTAAAGCTATTTTAAAGCTCGGTCTTCCCACCAGTCTTCAAATGGTTACCACCTCAGTGGCCGGATTGGTCATTGTCGGGCTGGTCAACCGTTTTGGTTCTGATGCAACCGCTGCTTATGGCGCCGTCAATCAAGTGTTGAACTATATCCAGTTTCCCGCTATCTCGATTTCGATTGCAGCCTCAATTTTTGCCGCACAGGCGATTGGCGCCAATCGTATTGATCTGCTGGGTCAGGTCACGCGTACGGCAATCCAAATGAACCTGCTGATTACTGGTAGCCTGATCACACTGGCCTATCTGTTTTCACGTTATCTGATGGAGCTGTTTATTACCGATCCCGCAGTGGTCAAATTGGGTCAGCAGCTGTTGTTTATTGTGCTATGGAGTATCTTGTTTTTTGGTGCCAGTGCCATTTTTGCGTCCATCATGCGTGCGAGCGGGAGTGTTCTGATCCCGATGCTGCTCAATATCAGCGCAATTGTGCTGATTGAGATTCCCTGTGCCTACGTGTTTAGCCAGTACTGGGGACTGCCCGGAATCTGGATTGGCTATGCCTGCGGTTTCGTTAGCCTGTGCCTGCTACAGTGGAGCTATTATCAGTGGGTCTGGAAGAAAAAAGCGATTCAGCATCTGGTTTAAGGCTATGTCACGTCATACTGCTGGATGGGTTTAGCGCTTCGAACGCTCACGCCAACGAATGGCCCAGACCATCAGCTGCTGATAACCTGCAGGAAACAGACGCTGGATCAGATCCAGCAGTTTGGCATCACGGCCAATCAGCACACGGCGTTTGTTTTTCAGCACCGCCTGTAAAATTTCATCGGCTGCCTGTTGCGCAGGCATTCGTAAAAATTCGTTAAAATCACTCGTTGCATCTTCAGGATTCTGCACGGCCAGACTGGCATTAACCCGGGCGGCGTTGGCAATGTTGGTTCGAATCCCGCCAGGATGCACACATAAGGCGCTCACACCACAATTTTCCAGTTGCAGTTCCTGAGCCAGAGATTCGGTAAAGCCACGCACCGCAAATTTAGTCGCATTATAAGCAGACTGGGTCGGCTGGGCGGTCAGGCCAAATAGGCTGGACAGGTTAATAATATGTCCGTCCCCACTCTGTTTTAGGTACGGTAGAAAGGCCTTACTGCCATACACCACACCCCAGAAATTAATCCCGACAATCCATTCCAGTTCTTCATAACTGGCTCCTTCTACTGTAGAAGCCAAAGCAACGCCTGCATTATTGAAAATCATATGCACCTGGCCATGCTGCTGTACCACCTGTTCAGCCCAGGCATACATCGCTACTCGATCTGCCACATCGAGCATCTGGGTGGTCACGTGCACGTTGAGGCCTTTGATCAAATCCAGGGTGGCTGTCAGCCCCTGCTGATTAATATCACTCAATGCCAAATGGCAACCCTGCTCAGCCAGCCGTAGTGCCAGTTGCTGACCAATGCCCGAACCGGCACCGGTAATCGCAGCGACTTTATTCTGAAATGTATTCACTTGGTATCCTTTGGATCTGACCCTGACAGCAGCCGCGCCACTATAATTTTGCCTGCAACGACTGTCAATCAAGCCAATCCACCTCACTTCCAGCAGGATTCAAGAATAGCTGACTGAAGCAACTCCATTAGATTAATCCTCCTAATTGGATCGAATCCACGGTTTACGAGGAAATAAACCCTTGTTTAATTTTAGTTAAACTTAAACCAATGAATTTATAAATATTTATTTACATATTCAGTTTTCTTTTAGGATCAAGCGACACGACATCTTTTTGTCACAAAAACTCCGGAAAATTTCTGTATGATCACCATCTGCAATGATATTGTCATAATTAATCTTTGTAATAAGCCTGTCATAAATAAAAAACGGTCCACCGTTATCATCTATAGGATATTGCGCTGTGAAAGATGACTATATTTTAATCGTCGATGATGAGCTTCCCATCCGCGAAATGATCCATACCTCTCTGGATATGGCAGGCTTTCAATGCTTGCAGGCTGAAGATGCGAAACAAGCCCATCAAATGATTGTCGATCAACGTCCGGCGCTCATCCTGCTTGACTGGATGCTGCCGGGGGGTGTCAGCGGTGTCGACTTATGCCGCCGTCTTAAACGTGATGAGAACCTGGCTGAAATTCCAGTCATCATGCTGACTGCACGTGGTGAAGAAGACCACAAAGTGCAAGGACTCGATGCGGGTGCCGATGACTACATGACCAAGCCGTTCTCGACCCGTGAACTGGTTTCCCGTATTAAAGCGGTATTACGCCGTGCCAATGCCCTAAGTGGCGAAAAAACCATTGATGCTAATGGTCTGATCCTCGATCCGGTCAGCCAGCGTGTCAGCTTTGGCAACCATATTCTGGATATGGGCCCAACAGAATATCGCTTACTGGCGTTCTTTATGACGCATCCGGAACGTGCTTACACCCGCGCCCAATTACTTGACCAGGTCTGGGGTGGCAACGTATATATTGAAGACCGTACCATCGATGTGCATATCCGTCGCTTACGCAAAGTGCTGGAGCCTTATGGTGTGGACCGTTTTGTGCAAACCGTACGCGGCACCGGCTATCGTTTCTCGACCCGTGCAGATTTAGCAGCAGGTTAAAATCGCTTTATGTATGAACCTTATCCTGTCCCCGAACTGGCGCGTGATCATCAAAACTCACGCTATAGCAGTTTGTGGACCTTTGCCAAACAAGACTTACGTTTACTGGCCTTTTTCCTGGTGATTGCAAGCTTGATTGGCTTCGGGATTGGTTATCTCTGGATCTGCATTCTGCTCAGTTTTGGCCTGTTTTTTGTCCTGCAAATGCGGTCTCTTTATCTGGTCAATGACTGGATTTCACATCGCCCTTATGATGCACCGCCCAATCTGAGTGGCATCTGGGGCGCCTTACTGTTTAATGTCTACCGTGCACAACGCCAGGAGCGTATTGTCCAGGCCGAAATGGTCGGCTTGATTGACCGTGCCCAGTCTTCGCTGGTTGCACTGGCCGAAGCAGTGGCGCTGATTGATGACCAGCATCAGCTGGAATGGTGGAACCCGGCTGCGGAAAAACTCCTAGGCATTCAGCCGCTGGATCGTGGCCGTAACATCCTGACCATTTTGCGTCAGCCTAACTTTATCGAATATTTTAATAATATCGACCAGTCACCTGATGGCCTGAAAATGCAGTCTTCGATGCTTGAAGACCGCTATGTACAGATCAAACTGACACGTTTTGGTGGCGAAAGCCGACTACTGGTCGCTTATGATGTCACGCGGATGCATAATCTGGAGCAGATGCGTAAAGACTTCGTCGACAATATCTCGCATGAATTACGCACCCCGCTGACCGTACTCAGCGGTTATATCGAAACCTTTACCGATCAGGAAGATATCAGTCCGCGCTGGAAACGTGCGTTTGACCAAATGCAGGCTCAAACCAAACGGATGAATGCACTAGTCAATGACCTGTTGTTGCTATCACGCCTAGAAAATAACAAAAGCCAGACCAATCGCAACCAGATTATTGATATGCGCGAGCTGATGAATCAGGTATTTGATGATGCACAAGCCTACAATGTCGATTTTGGTCATACCCTGAACCTGGATATTGACAGCCATTGTGACTTGATTGGCTCTGATATCGAACTGGCCAGTGCCTTTAGCAACCTGATTACCAATGCCATCAAATACACACCGAAAGGGGGCACGATCACCATCAGCTGGCGCGATGAAAATGATCAGGGCTGCTTTAGCGTACAGGATAACGGCATCGGGATTGACCCCAAACACATTCCACGTTTGACTGAACGTTTCTATCGCGTGGATAGTGGTCGCAGCCGTGAAACAGGGGGTACCGGTTTGGGCCTGGCGATTGTTAAACACGTGCTCATGCAACACGGTGCTCATTTGGAAATCGAATCGAAAGAAAATCAGGGCTCAACTTTTAAAGCCATCTTCCCGAAAAAGCGCCTGTACTGTTCGGCAGATTGATTATAGTTATAAAAAATGCGCCTAAGGGCGCATTTTTTATGGATAATTTGTGCTATAGAGTATGCCCCAAAGCCTCACCCATATTCACCACCGAGTTGGCACGGAATTTTTCATCCCAACGCATTTTGTCTTTTTCAAACAAAACAATCGCTGTTGATCCCAGATAGAAACGACCGAGTTCCGCGCCTTTTTCCAGTTGAACCTGATGATGATTCAATTCTAAACGCCCCGTCGGTTTAACTTTGCCGGTCACTACCGTTTCAATACCCGCCACAATCATGGCACCTACCAGCACAACCGCCATACGGCCCAGCTCTGTATCGAACAGACACACCATACGCTCATTGCGGGCAAACAGCCCCGGAATGGTTTCTGCTGTGGTCTGGTTCACCGAAAATAATTCACCTGGAATATATAAAGTTTCGGTTAATGTTCCAGTCAATGGCATATGCACACGGTGATAATCGCGAGGTGAAAGATACACGGTTGCAAACTGGCCATTCTTGAAAGGTTGCGCCAATTGCGGATCACCAATCAGTTTTTCAACTGAAAAACTTTGCCCTTTGGCCTGAAAAATATCACCTTCATCAATGCTGCCAATTTGCGAAATCGCACCATCGGCCGGAGAAACGATACTGCCTGGATCCGGATCAACCACACGGATGCCGTCTTTCAAGGCACGAGTAAAGAATTCATTGAACGATTTATATTTCAGGCTATTGGTCTGCTCTGCAATCGACAAATCGATGCCGTATTTGGCCTTAAATGCCTGAATCACAGCAGTTTTTACCACCGGGTGTTCACTCTCGGCCAGTTTACCCACCACACGGCTAAGCTGATGTTGCGGTACGATACGCTGCGCCTGAATAAATAGGTGCTTTTTCAGTGAGTTAAGGCTCAAAACGGTGATTCTCCGGTAATAATAGGACTATCGAGGCGATTGCCCCATTCACTCCACGCACCATCATAAGCTCGAATCTGCCAACCGAGTAAACGGCCCAAGATGTAGGCCAAACCCGAGCGATGATGCGACTGACAGTACACCACGACCGGCTGATCCAGTTGAAACCCCAAGTCTTCCAAGCGTTGTTGTGTGCGTTCCAAAGCGTGTAATTTTAGATGATTTTGCCGGTTAAGGGCAGTACTCCATTCAAAATGTCGTGCTCCCGGAATATGTCCGCCACGTCGTGCAGCCAAACGAATACCGGTGTATTCATCCTCGGTACGACAATCCCACAACTGCACGTTACCCTGCTGAACCTGTTGCAATAATTCCGGATAACCAATCCGGTACTGCTCCTGCTGCGCCAGATTCACTGCCACCAGGTGCCCAACAGGCAGCGATTGTTCTTCATCAGCCGTGGTCGGCAAACCTGCTGCTAGCCAGGCATGAATCCCACCGTTCAATAAACTGGTTTGATAAAAACCCAGACAATGCAGATTCCAGATCAGACGGCCTGCCCACGCGCCACCTTCATCGTCATACACCACCACATGATGCTGAGGAGAAATATTCAGATGTGTAATCAAGGCTTCTAGCCCAGCCTGGTCTGGTAGCAGACCTGTTGCATTTTCCTCCTGCCGCAACAATTGTGCCGGTTTCAGATGGACCGCGTGAGGAATATGCAGCTGTTCATACACCGACTGCCGGCTTAAATCAACAATACGCAGCAGAGGGTGATCGAGATACGGCAACAGGTCTTCGGCTTCAATCAGCAGTGGAAAATCAGGGAGGGTTACAGATGTGGTCATGACGGTTTATTCGAGTTGTTTCATCCGGTTCAGGCATTGATCTTAGCATAGCCCTTGCCACTGCAATGCTGATTTTTGCACGCGCTTTGCAAAAAATCAGCATAGTCTTTCAATGATTAATCCGCTTCCTGAATCTGGAAAACCTGACGCAAGTAAGCCAGGAAGGTATTGTTATCACTCATGGTTTTCCCTGGGCTATCGGAAATTTTAGCCACCGACTGGCCGTTACATTCCACCAGCTTCAGGACAATATTTAACGGGGTTTGCCCCATATCATTCGTGAGGTTGGTGCCGATGCCGAAACTGACCTGAAAACGGTCTTTAAAGTATTGATATAACTCCCAGGCACGAGGCAGATCCAATCCATCACTGAAAGTCAGCATTTTGGTTTTACTGTCAATTTTCAGTTGATGGTAATGAGCATAAGCCTTATCGCCCCAGACATACGGATCGCCACTGTCATGGCGCAGGCCATCAAACAGTTTGGCAAAATACAGGTCAAAATCACGCAGGAATGCATCCATCCCGACTACATCGGTTAAGGCAATGCCCAAATCCCCCCGGTATTCTTGTACCCAGGTCTCCAGTGCGGCTTTCTGGAAATTGCGCAAACGGACATCCAGTGCCTGAAATGCCTGCAAAAATTCATGGGCCATGGTACCGATCGGCGTAATACCCAATTCTTTGGCCAATAAGACATTGCTGGTTCCGCGAAACACATTTGGACTGGCAGCGTGCATGGCTTGCACCACATGTTTTTGCCATTCAAAACTATAACGGCGACGTGTGCCAAAATCCGATACCAAAAACGGGGGATCTTCCGCGCGTTGCTGCTGTTCATAACCTTGCATCAGTTTGAGTTTATGCTGTAAACGGCGCTCCCCCTCCTCAAGCACCTCAGAGCTACGGATCCGACGGAAATATAGCTCATTGACAATCGCCAGCACATAAATCTCAAACATCATCGCTTGCAGCATCGGTCCCTCGACACGAATGTCCAGACGCCCCTGCTCATCAATGCTCGCCTGAATAAAGCGACGTTTGAGTTGAAATAGCTCCAGGTAATCGACAAAATCACTCTTGATAAAGCGCAACTGACGCAGATATTCCAGCTCATCCGGCTTAAATGTGATCTGGCAAAGCAGATCCAACTGCTCATTTAACTCATCCAGAATATCCGCCAGTGGATAAACCGTGTCCTGTAAATTACGACAACGAAAATGATAAACACTGTGGGTTTGTGGAAATTTATGTAACACCACCTGTAACATCGTGAATTTATACAGGTCAGTATCGAGTAACGATCTAATAATGGCAGCCATATGCAGCACCGGATTTGCTCAACTTTCTGCATTAAAGCACATTTTTTCAGCTGTCATTGGCCACTTGAGCGGATTCATGCTGTTTTTGACGAGCATCTCCCTGAGATTCTGCTACTCGCTACAGTGGCCATAAAACTCAGCCATACTCAATTCCGCCGCTGGAATCTGCTAGACTCAGCCCAGTTTGATAGCATGAATAAAGTGATATGCGAGCCTTATTACAACGCGTCCTCGAAGCCAAAGTGGTGGTGGACGATGAAATCACTGGAGAAATCGGCCCGGGTCTGCTGGTCTTTTTAGGTTTGGGGAAAGAGGATACCCTCGAGAAGGGCCAAAAACTACTGGATAAAATCCTGAAGTACCGCTGCTTTGACGATGAACAGGGCAAAATGGGCTGGAATGTGGCTCAGGCGGGGGGTGGCCTGCTGCTGGTTTCCCAGTTCACCTTGATGGCACAAACCCAAAAAGGCTTGCGTCCAGATTTTGGTCCGGCCATGCCGCCAACACAAGCTCAAGCCCTCTATGATGCGCTCGTGGCCTATGCACAATCACAGTTTTCCAATGTGCAGACCGGCATTTTTGCAGCGGACATGAAAGTACATCTGATCAATGATGGACCCGTCACGTTCAATCTGGAAGTGGAATAATCCGTACTAATCACGACCAGCTTATCGCTATAAAAAAGCCTCCAACGCTGGAGGCTTTTTATTGTGTCATTTAATGTCCAGTTTTAGCCTTAATCAGACGGCGGACTTTGGTTACTTTTTCTTTTACTGGCGCAGGTAATTTCGGTGGAATCAGTTTAGCGACCTTGTTAAACCAAACCAGCAAACTGAAGTCACCCTCCATTTTAATACTGCCGTTCTGCATACCGGTCATGAAGGCACTTGGATCACCTTTTAATAAGGTCTTCACACCCTGCTCACTGTCAGCGAACTGCAGCGTAAAATCAGCAGGCTCAGCCGCACCTGCAACCGTTTCAATATGTCCATGGTTAACCAGAATTTGACGGGCCATACCCTGTTCAGTGCCGATTTGGATACGGAACTGGCGGTCATGGGTCAATTCCATAAATTTGGCACTGGTGCGTGACAGCTGTTTCATGCGCAATACCAAGCCCATCAAGACTAAATCAAGCGGATCAGTGCTGACATCAACCAGTGGCAATTTCACCACAGGAATCGAAGAAAGTTTCATGACATTCAAGCCTATTGTAATTCTAAAAACATGGACATCATCATCCTAACATAAGTTGTTATTTTTAAAGTATGGCTTTGTAAGGATATTCAACTAATGTAAAAAAAGCGCTCTGTACAGAACGCTTTTAATCAAAACTGTTGATCGCGATTAACGACTAGAGCATTGAGGCTGATCATCCTCATAAACCGGCGTATGTTCAATATACTGCCGATTGGCCTGCGCCTGACGTGCACGGCGGTCTTCACGTAACAGAACCAGAGTGACCGCAACCATCGCCAACATGAATGCGCTTAAATAACTGTAAGTCAACGGTAAATCGAACACGTTCTGCACCCCGAACCGTACCATTTCCAGACTGCCCCAAAACAGCATACCTGCCAGCATAAAGCCTAACCAGTGACGATACGGCGAAAAGAAAACAGCCGTGAATGCTGTCAGGATGAAAACCAGCCCGATCATGGTCGCAAAATTCGCTGTTACCATAAAAAACCTCCGTCTCGGATGAATGCTGGGTGTGTCACCGCACTTTCATCGTCGCTCAAATTTCAGTTTAAATCCGTCTATTTGCATCTGTTCAACTACTTCTGCAGTGCATTATGGAGTGTTTTTTTTAGAAAAAAAGTCCTGTTTTTTTGTTAAGCGACATCTCTTGTCGCCACATTCTTTTGTCATTACATTTCTAGCGGTAGCTCTTTTCCCTACAACTTAGGCAGCATCAAATGTGCCGCGTCATTACAAAAAAATCAGCATTTTTTTGTGCCTAACCCATATTTTTTTCATTGAATTTAATCGCTGATTTTATGTGCACTTCATGCCCTATAGGGATCACAATAAATTGAAATAGAAATAAAAACGCGGCCGATCCGACCGCGTAAATTTAATAAATTAAAAGGGCTTAGGCACGATTCAAATCTTTATCATGCATGCCTAGCAAGTACAGAATCCCATCAAGACCCACGCTAGAGATGGCCTGGTTCGCATTCTGACGAACCAAAGGTTTGGCACGGTAAGCAACCCCCAAACCGGCAATTGAGAGCATCGGCAAATCATTGGCGCCGTCCCCCACAGCCATCGCCTGTTCCAGTGAAATTCCCATTTTATCGGCCAGTTCACGCAGCAACAGCGCCTTGCGTGCGCCATCCACAATGGCGCCTTTGACTTCACCTGTCACACGACCATCCTGTACATCCAGAATATTCGCGTGTACTTCATCAATACCCAGTTTCTCTTGCAAATATTCTGCAAAATACTGGAATCCTCCAGAAAGAATCGCCGTTTTATAACCCAAAGCTTTCAGGGTGGAAATCAGGCGCTCAGCTCCTTCAGTGACCGTTAAACGCTCGGCAATTTTTGGCAAAACCGAAGCATCCAATCCTTTCAACAAAGCAACACGGGCACGAAAACTTTGCTGGAAGTCCAGCTCACCCTGCATGGCACGTTCAGTAATTTCAGCCACCTGTGCACCAACACCGGCTTCAAGTGCCAACTCATCAATCACTTCCTGTTCGATCAGGGTCGAGTCCATATCAAAGCAGACTAAACGGCGATTACGGCGATAAGCGTTATCTTCCTGAACCGCAACATCTATATTCAGTTCATTGGTAAGACTCAGGCAGGCTTCACGCATGGCCTGTGCATCGAACATCTGACCACTCAAACCAAACTGCACACAGGCACGACGCGGTGCGGTTGAATCCTGGTCACGTGCCAAACGGCCGGATAATCGGGTTACGGTTTCAATATTGAAGCCCTGATTAGACACGATTTTGGTTACGGCTTGTAAATGTTCGGCAGTCAGTTCTGGCGCAAGTGCTGTCACGATATAGCGCGTCCGTCCGCCTTCACTGACCCATTGATCGTATTCTGTGCTTGAGATCGGTTTAAAGCGCACTGTTAAGCCAATATCATGTGCTAAAATCAAAATTTCTTTCATTGCTAGCGCTGTAGCGGTCTGATCGTCAGAAGCCACCACGATGCCTAAGGTGAGCTGGTTATGGATCACCGCCTGGCCAACGTCTAGAATTTGTAAGGAATGGGCGGACAACACCTGCATTAATCGAGTAAACTGATTAGGTTGGTCGGGTCCTAAAAAAGATATAAGAATGATTTCTCGCATGAATTGACTCGGGTCTGAGCTACAACTATTGTAAGAATCATAATCCAAATTGAATATAATTGCCTTGGAAGTTTACGTTGAATGCGCCTAGACAAGGGCTATTTGCTAGCCTACTGATTGTAAGTTTTGCATTGCATACCTTTTTATTGGTGATTGCTAACACGCATCAGTCCAATGAAAACCGTGCGAGTCAGGGTCAGCTCATGACCACACAACTGGTTACGGACAGTCTGTCAGAACTCGAACCTGCCAATACGGTTTCACTGGCGCTGTTGGCTAATCGTTATGCGACCAACCCTTCAGTCGCTTCGATTCGCATTTTAAATGCACAAGGTCAGGTCTTGGCGACTTCGGGCATGGCTAAAACGCGTAACGGCGAAACTTTTGTACGTGAAGCCCTGCAAAATGAAAAGAAAGTAGGCCGCATTGAAATCACACTCATCCAGCCGAGTATTGGAGAAATCCTGCGTACTCAATGGATTGCGATTCTCGTTTCTTTCCTGATTCATGGTCTGTTATGGTTGGCTTATCGTCTGATTGCCCGCCCAAGCCGTAGCGAATATCTGGCACGCATCAATAATGAAGCCCGCCTCAAGCATGAAATCCAGCAACTAACCCAAGCCCTGGAACAAGAAAAATACCACGCCACTGTGCAAATCAGCCAAGTACAGGCTGTCGCCAAGAAACCACTAGAATCTCAGCCTTCAGCCAAACCCGCAGCAGAACTGAGCAGCGATCACTTGGCACTGAATATCCAGTTCTATGATCCTAAACAGTTACTCGAATCGGTGAGTCAATCAATTTCTGAACCGTATTTTAATCTGTGCCAGATTTTCCTAAACAAAAGTATTGAACTTTCGGCACAACATTATCATCTGGATTCTCAGGATTTTCAGGTCGTCAACACTTTTAATTCAAACGGCGCGAATGTCACTGTAAATGCAACACAGCCACAGGCAACCGAATGTTTGGTCATGATCGGGGCCTTGTTCCAGCTTCTGACTGAGGTACTGTATAAACGCTACCGTGAAGAAAAACGTTTTGTGTTACAAACCCGCTGTGCAATCGCAACCGCTGCAGAGTCCATGCAACTGAATGCAGTACAAGCGGCAGAGCGTTTAACGGGACATTTGGTTGCTAAAGAAAGTGCACTCTACCTGACCAATGCGCAATTAAAAGAAATCAGTGAATGTTACCAGCTGGTGGCGATGCCAAATCCAACCAATGTACTCACACGTCATGCCTTCATGATCAATGGGATGAATAACGAGTGTGCCGAGCATGTACAGCACTTACGTACCGAAATTTTAAAAGGTAAGAAACAGGCACTGGAACAAAACAGTTTACTTTCAGCAAGCTAATCCCCTGTTTTTTTTTAAAAAATTACCCGTGCATGCAATGACTGATCACGGGTAATTTTTTAGCTCTCCGCTACTCAAGGGATACCTTTCAGGCATAAATTTCGCAGAAATTCTGCTAAACAGTTGCGCAATTCCTCAACAAAAGCAGTTGGTTTCTAACGCCCTCCCCCTTTGCAAAGCACCGCACAGCTAGGTATAACATGCATAGGCTAAGGATGTGATAAGCATAGGCAAAAATCGCGAAAACGCGGTAGACTATGCCACAGTAAATGCAATAGAGATTGCTTAGACAGCAAAGAAGGTGAAGCTTGATGTCGCTCAATACAGTTGAAGAGCTGGTCGCAGATATCCGCGCAGGCAAAATGGTCATCCTGATGGATGATGAAGACCGCGAAAACGAAGGGGATCTGGTCATCGCCGCAACCCACGTGCGCCCGGAAGACATCAATTTCATGATCACGCATGCCCGTGGTCTAGTCTGCCTGACCCTGAGCAAAGAGCGTTGCCAGCAACTTAACCTGCCACTGATGGTTGACCAGAATGGCGCACAGCATGGCACCAACTTTACCCTGTCCATTGAAGCTGCCGATGGCATTACCACCGGTATTTCAGCTGCTGAACGTGCGCATACCATCCGCACTGCGGTGGCTGCACATGCCAAGCCGGCCGATATTGTGCAGCCGGGGCATATTTTCCCATTAATGGCTCAACCGGGTGGTGTATTACACCGTGCCGGTCATACCGAAGCCGGCTGTGATTTATCGCGTTTGGCGGGTCTGGAACCTGCATCCGTAATCTGTGAAATCATCAAGGAAGACGGCAGCATGGCACGCCGTCCGGATCTGGAAGTGTTTGCAGAAAAACATGGACTGAAAATCGGGACAATTGCCGATCTTATCCATTACCGCATGACCAAT
The DNA here is from genome assembly GCF_035916735.1 of Acinetobacter minutum. NCBI lineage: Bacteria > Pseudomonadati > Pseudomonadota > Gammaproteobacteria > Moraxellales > Moraxellaceae > Acinetobacter > Acinetobacter minutum. The sequence continues at coordinate 75,778 of NZ_JAQIHG010000001.1, read as the reverse complement.
GAACAAACGGTCGAGCATCTAGACAGCCAAAGCATCGACACTGAATACGGCACGTTCCAGTTACACCGTTACCGTGAACTGGGCAATCCGGATATTCATATCGCTCTGGTTAAAGGTGACCCAAGCCAAGGCACCACCACTGTACGCGTACATGGTTTTAACCCGACACGCGACTTGCTGAAACTGAACAAAGCGGATGGCCAACCAGCGTGGAATCTGGATCGTGCCTTGAGCACCATCGCGCAAAGTGAACGTGGTGTTCTGGTCTGGATTGGCCAAAACCAGTTACCAGATCTAGGGCCGGCACTTGAAGCCTTAACCAAACCAAAACATGTCAAATCCAACGCAGCCTTGTCCCAGCAATACCAGACCATTGGTGTCGGGGCACAAATCCTGCGTGATCTGGGCGTAGAAAAAATGCGTCTGCTCAGTTCACCACTGCGCTTTAATGCACTGTCTGGTTTTAATCTGGAAGTGGTGGAATATGTCACTCCAGAGCAAACAATCTAACTCACATTGAATGAATAGAGGTTACTTATGGCAATTCGCCGTATTGAAGGTTTATTACATCTCGCGAGCGAAGGCCGTTACGCGATCTTGGTGGGCCGTTTTAACAGTTTCGTGGTGGAACACCTGCTTGACGGTGCAATTGATACGTTAAAACGTCATGGTGTGGCTGAAGAAAACATTACCGTGATCCATGCACCAGGTGCATGGGAACTCCCGGTTGTGGCGAAGAAACTTGCTGCATCAAATGGTTTTGATGCAATTATTGCCCTTGGTGCCGTGATTCGTGGCAGCACACCGCACTTTGACTTTGTCGCAGGTGAATGTGCCAAAGGCCTAGGTGTCGTAGGCTTAGACACTGGTCTACCAGTGATCAATGGCGTATTGACCACAGATAGCATTGAACAGGCGATTGAACGTTCAGGCACAAAAGCGGGCAACAAAGGCAGTGAAGCTGCATTGACTGCAATCGAAATGGTTAACTTGTTAAAGGCGATTTAAAGCATGTCGCAAACACTCCAAGCAACTTATGCAGCGAAACGCAAAGCACGCCGTTTTGCTGTACAAGGGATTTACGAATGGCAGATGAGCCACAACCCGGTGCATGAAATTGAAGCACGTACCCGTGTCGAAAATGCCATGCATAAAGTGGACCTCGGCTATTACCATGAATTGCTGACTCAGGTCGTGGCTGACCATGCAGCATTAGATGCCCTGCTGATTCCGGTACTGGATCGTGAAATTAGTGCACTTGATGGCGTCGAACTCGCGACCCTGCGTTTAGGTGCTTACGAATTACGTGATCACCTGGAAATTCCTTACCGCGTAGTACTTGATGAAGCCATTGAGCTGGCAAAACACTTTGGTGGTGCAGACAGCCATAAATACATCAATGGTGTATTAGACCGTTTAGCCAACAGCTTGCGTGCTGCTGAAAAACAGCAAACTGCTAAATAATGAGCAGCCATGGCTGAGTTTTCCGTTATTGACCAATACTTTCATCGGCCGGCGTCTACGTCGGTCGATTTAGGTGTGGGTGATGATTCAGCCGTACTGACCCCACCTGTGGGCCAGCAGCTGGTCATCTGTACTGATACGCTGGTGGCAGGACGCCATTTTCCGCTCGACACCGCAGCCCATGCGATTGGCTGGAAAAGTGTGGCGGTCAATCTCTCTGATCTTGCTGCGATGGGTGCAACTCCACATAGTATTCTGCTGGCTTTGAGCCTCCCGACTGTGGACCATGACTGGTTAGCCGGATTTAGTCAGGGACTATTTGATTGCTGTGATCAATTTGGCGTGAGTTTAATTGGTGGCGATACCACACAAAGCCCGCAGCTCACGATCAGTGTCACGGCACTGGGTTGGGTGGAACACGGTAAAGCAGTGACTCGCAGCGGTGCACAGGTGGGTGATTATGTCGTGGTGAGTGGTCAAATCGGTGATGCCGCTTTTGGCTTGCAACATTTAGCGCATCCGTTACGCAACCGTCTGGATTATCCAACGCCACGTTGCCAGCTCGGGCAGCAACTGAAAGGTCTGGCTTCCAGTATGATTGATATCTCGGACGGCTTGGCCCAAGATTTGGGACATATTTTAACAGCGTCCGGTGTCGGGGCTCGGCTGGAACTCAGCCAACTGCCGAGAAATCCCTCATTCAGTGAGTTAGCACTCGAACAACAATATCAATACATATTGGCGGGTGGTGATGACTATGAGTTATGTTTTACAATCAGCGCGCAAAATTATCAAAAACTTGTGCAACAAGAACTCAATGTCATGACAACAATTATCGGCACCATTACACAAGAGTCCGGCCTTACATTTACGCAAGATGGCAAAGATCATCAGTTGCATTATCAAGGGTATCAACACTTTGCCTAAGTCCCCCATCGCCTTTCAACATATGTCCTGGCTCAACCGCTGTATCGTCTTTTGTGGCGTGGGTTTCGGTTCGGGACTGGCACCGAAAGCACCCGGCACCTTCGGTTCTGCCTTTGCGCTGCTGTTTATTCCGGGTTGGCTGGCAATCGGCTTTATCCCGAGCTTGATCATCATGCTGCTGATGTCCGTAATTGGCATTTATATTTGTGGTCAAACCGCCAAAGTCATGGGTGTCCATGATGATGGTCGTATTGTCTGGGATGAGTTTGCCGGGCAATCTATCAGCTTTCTCCCGCTAATTTATCTTGGACAAATCAACTTTTGGTGGCTAATTGCAGGTTTCGCCTTGTTCCGCCTGTTCGACATCTGGAAACCCTGGCCAATCCGGATAATTGACCGCCAGGTTGCCGGTGGTTTGGGCATTATGCTGGATGATATTATGGCCGGCATCTGGGCAGCGCTGTGTATTGGCGTTTTATTGTATCTATATTTCTCGATGGCTTAGCCAGTTTCATTAGGGTCACACATGTCTACTACCGTCATTATTCTTGCTGCAGGTAAAGGAACACGGATGCGTTCCAATCTACCGAAAGTCTTACAGCCTTTGGCAGGACGTCCTTTACTCGGTCATGTCATTGCTACGGCAAAACAATTGCAAGCTGACAACATTATTACCATTTATGGTCATGGTGGTGAGCAGGTACAACAGGCCTTTTCTGACGAACAGATCCTTTGGGTGGAACAGGCTGAACAGCTGGGTACCGGCCACGCGGTACAAATGACGCTCCCGGTCCTACCGCAAGACGGCATTTCTCTAATTTTGTACGGTGACGTGCCATTGGTACGTGAGCAAACCCTGCAACAGTTGATTGAAGCCTCACAGCAAACTGGCATTGGCATGATCACCCTCAATGTCGCCAACCCAACCGGTTATGGTCGCATTGTGCGCAAGCATGGCAAAATCCAGGCGATCGTTGAGCATAAAGATGCAACAACAGAACAGCGCCAGATTAAAGAAATCAATACCGGGATTTATTGTGTGAGCAATGCCCATTTACATCAATGGTTGCCGCAACTCTCCAACAACAATGCACAAGGTGAATACTATCTGACCGATATCGTGGCCATGGCCGTTGCTGATGGGCTCGAAATTGCATCGATTCAACCGGAACTCGCCTTTGAGGTGGAAGGGGTCAATGACCGAGTACAACTCGCAGCGCTTGAACGTGAATTCCAGCAGCAGCAAGCGCTTGATTTGATGCGTCAGGGTGTTCATCTCATGGATCCGGCACGTTTTGACTTACGTGGCACACTCCGTGTGGGTAAAGATGTGCGGATTGATATCAATGTCATCATCGAAGGCGACTGCGAACTCGGTGATTTTGTTGAGATTGGCCCAGGCTGCATCCTGAAAAATACTAAAATTGCGGCGCATAGCAAAGTTCAGGCCTATAGTGTCTTTGAAAATGCGGTTGTGGGCAGCGAAGCACAGATCGGGCCGTTTGCACGTCTGCGTCCAGGTGCACAACTGGCCGATGAAGTACATATTGGCAACTTTGTTGAAGTGAAAAATACCAAGATCGGTCACGGCTCCAAAGCCAATCACTTTACCTATCTCGGTGATGCCGAAGTCGGCTCAGGTTCCAATATCGGTGCCGGTACCATTACCTGTAATTATGATGGTGCCAACAAACACAAAACCATTATTGGCGATGCTGCGTTTATTGGGTCAAACAGCTCACTCGTAGCCCCGGTCAAAATTGGTCATGGTGCTACAGTCGGTGCCGGTTCAGTCATTACCCGAGATGTTGAAGATCATAGTCTGGCCTTTGAACGTTCAGCGCAACAAAGCAAAGCAAACTATCAACGTCCGCAAAAAACCAAAAAATAAGAGGATCTCTGTATGTGTGGTATTGTCGGTGGCATCGCTGAACGTAATATTAGCAATATCTTGATTGAAGGCCTGAAACGTCTGGAATACCGTGGTTACGATTCTGCCGGTATGGCCGTGATTAATCAGGGTCAGGTGTTGCGTGAACGCCGCGTCGGTAAAGTGGCTAATCTGGAACAGGCGGTTCAGCAGGCACAACTTACAGGCTCCCTAGGGATTGCCCATACTCGCTGGGCCACTCATGGTAAGCCAACAGAAAATAATGCCCATCCGCACATCTCAGGCCATGTGGCGGTGGTGCATAACGGGATTATTGAAAACTACCAGGAACTCAAAGACGATCTTGAGGCTCTCGGCTATGTGTTTAGCTCACAAACCGATACCGAAGTCGTTGCACATCTAGTCAATGATGCCTTAAAAAACAGTGCAAACCTGCTAGAAGCGGTACAGCGTGTTGTGCCTCAGCTTAAAGGGGCTTATGCACTCGGTATTATCCATACCGATTACCCAAATGAACTGATTACGGTTCGTGAAGGCTCTCCTCTGGTGATTGGTGTCGGCATTGGCGAGAACTTTATCAGTTCGGATCAGTTGGCCTTGTTGCCAATTACCAACCGTTTTCTCTACCTCGAAGAAGGTGATATTGCCCGTTTAACCCGCGACAGCATTGAAGTGTTCGTCAATGGTGAGCCTGTCGAGCGCCCAGTAAAAGAACTTGATGCGACTGTCAGCAATGCTTCCAAGGGTGAATACAAGCACTACATGCTCAAAGAAATCTATGAGCAACCAGAAGCCATCCAGCAAACCATTTCGCAAGCCTTAAATGACAATGCATTGCGCACTGACTTTTTGCAGGATGCTGAAGCGGATTTCGCAAAAATCCAGCAGGTACAGATCATTGCTTGTGGTACCAGTTACCATGCCGGCATGATTGCCAAATACTGGTTTGAACAACTGATTGACTTACCTTGTCAGGTCGAGATTGCCAGCGAATTCCGTTACCGCTCGCCAGTGATTAGCAACCATACGCTGTATGTTTGTATCTCACAATCTGGGGAAACAGCGGATACCTTGGCCGCTTTGCGTGATACGCAAAAACGTGCTGCAGCCAAAGGCTTTGACATCAGCACCTTAACCATCTGTAACGTCGCGACGTCATCCATGGTTCGTGAAACAGACCACCATTTGCTGACTTTGGCTGGACCAGAAATTGGCGTCGCGTCAACCAAAGCCTTTACGACTCAATTAGCCGCTTTAATGCTGTTGATCCTCAAAGTCGGTCAAGTTAAACAAAGTATTGATGCCCAGCAACTGAACGAAATTACAGCTGCACTCTGGCATACACCAAAAGTGATTCTGGAAACGCTACAGAATAACCCGGCGATCCTGCGTCTTTCCGAACTGTTTGTTGAAAAACAGCACTGCTTGTTCCTCGGCCGCGGTACACACTTCCCGATTGCACTTGAAGGTGCCTTGAAGCTGAAAGAGATTTCTTATATTCACGCGGAAGGTTACGCTGCCGGTGAACTGAAACACGGTCCATTGGCGCTGGTTGATAATGACATGCCAGTCGTGATCCTGGCACCTCAAGATGACATGCTAGACAAGCTAAAATCTAACATGGAAGAAGTACAGGCACGTGGCGGTGAGCTGTTCGTTTTCGCGGATGAACACAGCGGCATCAACAGTAAAGATCGACAGCATGTGGTTGCAATTCCGAGTATCAATGCTTGGTTAGCACCAATCGTTTACAGTATCCCGGTACAGCTGCTCTCTTATCACGTTGCCGTTTTACGTGGTACGGATGTGGATCAGCCGCGGAACCTGGCCAAATCGGTTACGGTGGAATAACAAAATACTGCCGAAAGCTAGCTCCTGTATTTAGGTAATAAAGTATCATCCTAGGTAATATAGTTTCATCTTTAGAAATAAAGTATCATCCTATATTGATTAAATAATAATCGCCCGCTATTCTAAATAAATGAAGAATAGCGGGCGATTTGTTATGGTTACAGAGCATCAGCAGAAACGCTGGATCAAAGAAGGACGAGGCCAAGGCTATTTAAAAGATTATAAGCCATGGATCACTGTACGAGATGTTAGTTCAAAAGGTCGTTCTCACCGAGTATTTGGCCATACAACAAAACGCACCCATCATTTATTATCTGATTTAGAACTTGCAATTTTTCTACTTTTAGACTGGAATCCGTTAATTACTGATATCAGAGAGCAATTTCCCTTGCCTCTCAACACTACTCTCGAAATTTCAGAAGAAGCTCAGATCTCTCACCCTAAAGTTAAAGACGCTCTACAAACTATAACTTCAAGTTTTTATGTAAATAGTCAAAGTACAAACCAACCAAGTTTTGTCATCCGAACTAAATACACAAATAGCTTACAGGATGAAAGAATCGTTGAAAAACTAGAACTTGAGCGTAGATATTGGAAAAGTACAGATACACCTTGGTATATCCTTACAGAAAAAGAAATTCCTTCAGTTGTTTTGAATAACATCAAATGGCTTTATCCAGCCATGAGACAATCTAATACTGAAATGTACGACCGCTTAAACGATTATATCCATATATTTACACAATATCCTGAACTTGACTTAATAACTTTAAGTAAAAAAATGGATCAAGCATATAATTTAACGATTGGTACGTCTTTAGCTGAGCTCCGAGAACTGCTTGCACAACGTTATTTCATTTTCGATATAACCAAGGACTATAAAAAGATTAAAGCCTCTGAGATCAAGTTGGGCAATTTTGAAATATGGGAGGAAATTCGCCATGTTTCGAATCAATAGTGTATATAAGTTTCAAGGTAAAGATTACCGACTTCTTAAAATTATTCCTTCTTATATTATCTGGATTGATTTAAATCACCCCAATGCCAATCCCTCTATAATTAAAAAAGAAGAATTGATTACAGCTATAGAAGCCGGCGAAGCAGAAATAATTAAAGATCCTTTCGCTGATATTTCCTTAATTAATGTGACAGAAGGTTCTGTACAGCAAAAAAAACGTGATATGGGAATGAACATTATAGATTTACTCATATCTAATGAACATTTCTATGATCCATCTGTTCGTTTTAGCCTTGTTAAAAGAATTATTGAGCAGCATAAAACAACTCATCAAACTATTTATAGATTAGCACGTCGATACTGGCAACGAGGTCAAACACCAAATGCACTTATTCCTAGTTATAACAATTCTGGTGCTAAAGGTGTTAAACGTATTGCAAAAAATAAAAAACTGGGTAGACCAAGAAAATATAGCGAAGGTGTTGGTGCATTAGTTGATCAGAATATCGAGCGACTCTTCAGAATTAATATCAATAAATATATGTTAACGAAGGATAAACATTCTTTGAGTTATGCCTATCGTAAATTTTCTACGATGTATCATTCATTATTTCCAGATACACCTGATAGCGAAATTCCGACCATCTGGCAGTTTAAATATTTTTATGAACGTGAGTTCCCAAAAGTAGCTCAACTTACTGCTCGAACCAATCCAATTATCTATGCAAAAGACATCAGAGGGCTCCATTCAACTGTCAACACCCAAGTCCTAGGGCCGGGTTCTCGCTATGAAATTGATGCAACCATTGCTGATGTTTATCTTGTCTCAGATTCCGATCGTGCCTGTATTGTTGGACGGCCAACTATTTATCTAGTTGCTGATGTATTTAGTAGAATGGTGGTTGGTTTCTATATTGGCTTTGAAAATGCTTCCTATGTAACCGCAATGCAAGCTTTACAAGTTGCTATGACGGATAAAGTTGAGTTATGCAAACAATATGGTTATGAAATTACACATGATGACTGGCCATGTATTGGATTACCTGATGCTATTTTGGCAGATCGGGGGGAATTATTAGGACATCAGATTGAAGCTTTAGAATATAACTTTTCTATTCGTATCGAAAATACAGCACCTTACCGCGGAGATTTAAAACCAATTGTTGAACGTTATTTCAGAACTGTTCAGGCAAAATTTAAGCCTTTTGCTTCGGGTGTAGTACAACAGGTTAAAGAAAAAAAACGTGGGGGCGCTGACTACCGATTAGATGCAACACTTACCATAACTGAATTTAAGCAGATCATTATTGGTTCAATCCTAACACATAATTTGTCACATCAATTGACAACTTATGATCGTGATATAGATATGCCTAGCGATTTGCCGTTGGTTCCTATTCATTTATGGAATTGGGGAATACAACATCGTGTAGGTCGGTTAAAACAGGTTTCAGAAAAAGCATTACGTATTGCTTTATTACCTAAAGTTAAAGCAACCTTGTCTGATCTTGGGTTGAAAATTTTTGGAGTGTTTTATCACTGTACTGAAATATATGAACAAGGTTGGATGCATCGCAAAAAAACTATTTCTCGTCCACAATTTTTTCAAGTAGCTTATGACCCAAGTAATGCAGAAATGATTTATGTGTTTTATGAGGAGCATAGTTTAAATTATTGGGAAGCTACACTTTCTCCAAGATCGAGAGAGTTTTTAGGGTGTAGTTTTTGGGAAGTCTGGCAAGTTCAACACGAACAAAAGAAAATAAAAGCTGCTCAAGATCTAAAAACCAATAAATCTCAAGCATATCTTGAAGAACATATTGAATCAATTATTGCTCGGGCAGATGCCAAAAAACCTTCCACATCTAGCAAAAAACAACGTTTGACTGATCTTCGTAAAAATAAACAAGCTGAAAAAGATAGTGAACGATTGAAACAGAGAAACAACAGCCAAAAATCGTCAAAAGGTGCATTGACGGTTTTAGAACAATCTTCAGAAACTCAAAGTAATATTATTCAGATGCCTAAGTCTAGGCAATTTATAGATTTAGAAAATGATGAAGATTACAGACTACGTTTTGGTATTTATCAAGATTTGCTAGATGATCTTGATGATCCTAACGATGAAAGTTGATAGTCACGATATTTAGATAAGATAGGATAAAATTATGACTAATAAAAATTACCAAGCAGTGTATAAAGCAAGCCCTGTTTCTGATTATCAGGGAAATCCTTTTATCGAGGCATTACCCGAAATTTTTGAGGCAAATGATACTATACAAGCCATTAAAGGTACTGTCGAATTCAGATTATCGGATCGGCAACTTCCTAACAATACTCGTGCTCATATTATATCGCAGTTATTAAATAATTTTTTTCACCCTATTAAACGACATTTAACATTAGAACAAAAAATTTCTATTATGCTGAGAAAAGGGTATGTAGGGCGAAATATTACCACAGGGGATTTAAATCGGTATTTACAGAATAGTTTTGAACATATTAGAAGCAATGATTTTAATGCTTCTCGCCATACAGATTTAATATCAACAGCACAAAGTCTGGTTTTTATTGGGTTCTCTGGTAGTGGCAAAACAACCACATTAAATCGTATTCTTAAAAATTACAAACAAAAAATTTACCATCCTGAACATAATTTCACACAACTGGTCTATCTAAAAATTGACTGTCCATATAATGGATCACTCAAATCACTATATTTAAATTTCTTTAGTGCCGTTGATCGTGCTTTAGGAACTAACTATGAACAGCAATACACCCAAAAGCGACATAATGAACAAAAGCTATTGCAACTTATGGGACACATTGCTCATCTTCATGCAATCGGTCTTTTGGTGATTGATGAAATTCAACATCTCATAGCAAACAGATCGAAAAATTCTGATGAAATGTTAAATTTCTTTGTGACTTTAGTGAATGTTTATAGCTTGCCAATTATTATGGTAGGAACGCCAAAAGCCAGTAACATATTTGAACGTGATTTGCGTTCATCACGTAGAGCTGTAGGTTTTGGTTCAATTCATTGGGAACCTATAAAAAATGAACCTGCAATAAAAACCCCGGATGGAAAAGTACGAAAATCAGAGTGGATGACTTTTACAGATGCTCTTTGGAAATATCAATGGTTAAGGAAAAGTGATTCTCTATTGTCCGATGAGTTACGGCAATGTTGGTTTGATCTAACTCAAGGTATTTTAGATATAACTGTTAAGCTTTTTGTCCTTGCACAAATACGGGCAATTGAGTCTGGTTTAGAACGAATCACTGTTAAATTGCTCAAAACTACATATCAAGAAGATTTTAAACCCATTCATCACATTATAGATGCTTTACGTTCAGGTGATGCTCGACGGATTGCACAATATCCTGATTTAATTACACCTGAAATTGACAGACAATTGTTAAAACTTTTTTCTAAAATCGAAGAAAGTGCTGTTGATCAAGGAGATGAGCTTGCTGAATATCAGGGGCATGCAGAATCCATCCGTTTGCATAATCTGTTGCTTGAATTAGGTTATGACACCAATCTTTTAGTACCACTGGTCAAAAAAGTATTTGTTAAGCATCCCGATAAACACTTGACTGAGCTACTACCCATTATTATGGATTGGTTAAATCAGGATGTAGATTCAACAAAAAATTCCTCATTATCCAAACCAAAATTATCAAAAACCAAACTGCTTAAATATGATCAATGGCAAACATTGGATTCGGTTGACTTACGTTTTCAATTTTCACAAAAAGAGAATGATCAAAGCTTTTATGATCATTTAAAAACTCAAACTGATTTGATCTTTGATATATCTAATTGGATAAAACAGGTGAGTTAGTTATGCTAAATTTTCCTATGCCTTATGAACAAGAGTTGATTTACAGTACAGTGGCTCGAGCTGGAGTTCGTTTAGCATTTGAAAGTCCAAAGCAGTTACTTGACGCAGTGTTTCAAAATAGAAAGGTTATTGCTACGGTTGATTTACCCTGTCATCTGAATTCGATTGTTAATCAGTATACTGAGGGACAATTAAGTCTAGAAAATATAATATATAAACACACATTATTTCCTATATATGCACCTTTTGTACCTGAAGCAAGGCGACAACAATGTTTCAAATGGATGGCCAATATTTCACAAGGCTCGGTACATCTTTCTTTGGGAATTAATGCTTCACGAGTCCCTATTATTCATAGACTACGTTACTGCCCACAATGTTTGAAAGAGCAAGCACTTCAAAAAGGCGAATTCTACTGGGTACGATTATGGCAAATACAGGGAGCTTGCTGCCCGCAACACGGTAAGCTTGTAGAATCAACCCTAGATTTAAGATCATTACACAGACATGACTTCATGGTACCTTCAGATATTTTTTGTATTGAATGGAATCAGATACCAGCAACAAGTGATGAACTTTTCATTAGTTCTAAATTAATAGAATTGTTATCTATACCACCTTTTGTATCACCAAGTTATGAACAGTGGACGATGTTCTATAATGAATTAGCCAAGAGGAATAACTGTACTCGCGGGCAAAACCAAATTGCTTTTGATCAAATTTTAGAAAAAATATCGTTACGGTGGTCACAAAAATTTCTTAGTCAATATCATTTGGATGACTTAGCTTCTGAAAGCAGCTGGCTACATAATATTTTCAGAAAGCATCGCAAAAGCTTTAGTTATCTTGAGCATATTCTTGTAATCGAAGCGTTTCTAAATGCTGACTGGTCTTTTGCAGAGATATTCAATCAAGTTAAGTCTTTCAAGAAAGTAATTACTCAACAGAATAATCGAATAAAATACCAGGATACTAATTTTGAAATAACTAGAGCTGAAAATCGTAAAAAATGGTTAGATTTAGTACAAGACCATGGGGTTAAACCGGCTCGTCACCTGCAGGCAGCTCTTTATGCATGGTTATATCGAAACGATAAAACCTGGCTATTGCAGACGAACCAAAATTTCCATCAGAAGTTTATTCCTCAAGGGACTAAAATTGATTGGCAAAAACGCGATCTTTTTTATGTCCGGCAACTTATCCAGCTCAATAATGCTTTAATTTGGGATTTAGAGGGATCAAGACGCTCCGCAAAATGGTGGTTAAAACAGACTTTAATGTCAAATACATTAGAGAAAAATTTACATAAATTACCTCTGATTCAACTTTTTCTAGAACGATATAGTGAAGATATCAGCTGTTATCAAATCAGGCGCCTAACAAAAGTGTTTATAGATATTAAAATCAATAAACAACCAATTCCTCAGTGGCGTATTCTACGAAAAGCTGGATTAAGTGAAGAACGAATGACATCTGAAACGAAAAAATTTCTAGAATACATCGTTCATGAGTTCTCTAACATTATGCAAAATTAATTTTATTAAATCGCTGGCTTTATAAAATTAAGTTTTGAGATTTCAATAAAATAAGCTTTAATATATGTAGTCATTTTTTGTCAATTCACCAAAGTTTAAAATGGTAAAATCCTGATGATAAAAATTAAAAATTTTCCTGAAAATGCGAGAATTACTTTTTTAGGTTCTATTTTCAAAGATATAAAGAATGATGAATGGAATATCACTATTGGATTAGAAAATGATGAAGATTTAACTAAAGATCAGAGATATTTGCTTAACCATGCTCGTTTTTCTAATATGCCATTATTAGCAAGAAATCGGAGATTCAATCAGAATAAAAAATTCACTCCTTTTAATGAGTCTATTATCACTATTAAAATAGATGACTTGCAAAAATGGGATGTTATAATTAATCAATCAAAGCAGTACCAATTTAGTCATATTGTTAGCGATATTCATGCAACACTAACAGACATCGAAATTGTTTTACCTCAAATAGAACTCGCTAGAGTATTATTCTTGCATACTGCCTATCTATCTCGTGCTGCATTGGATCAAAGGCGTTTTTTTCGGGAATTTGATATCATAAAAGAAGAGAATCAAACTCTGATCAATATTCTTGACTTCTGTAACTTCCCACCATCCCAATATGATAATATTGGGATGCGCCGCTTGCTCGCATGGATATTACTCGATACAGAGGCACGAGCATCCTTTGAAAGCATCTCCAAAAATTTTTTGAGTGAGAAAGTGCAGACAAAATTCCGAGAATTCTGGAACTTTAATTTTATCCCACCATCATTAAAAGGCGCTGAGCTCACATTAAAAGTATATTTTAGTCCAAAGACAAACAAATATTATGTAAATGAAATTCTAGCAATATCAAACTTACCCAGTGAAATTAATCATACTGTCATTTTTTGTAGTCCAAATTTTACTGTAAAAAATACTCAGGTAAGCTCTGAGCGCTCTTCTAGAGGTAGTAAGCACACACGAAATGAAGATCCTATAATTGATGATAAAAAAGAAGCCAATAGTGATAAACAAATAACAATCATTGATTCACCCAAAATTACACTATCACTCTCATCTCCTTTTGAAACGAAAAAAGCAGCAATTAAACATTCTGGTAAAAAGGGTAAATTTAATAACGATGATGTAACTATATTACCGGAACCTAACGTAGGTACAGGTGAATCCACTATTTTTGGAGAAATTGGTCGAGGGGAGTTTGAAAATTGTCAAGATGAAAGTGTTGACCTTGAGCTATTCATGAAACGATTTGAAGCATTTAAAGCCATGATTGAGCAATTTACATTACAGCATAATATTCTATCAAAAATTAAATTTACCATTTCCAAGCTTCCCGCTGTCAATCGATCCAAGCTACATAAGACCGATGATGGCAACTTTCGGAGTATTGCGGAAGTCCAGCTAGAATTTCAAGATAAAAAATTTTCCATTGTAGAAATTGATACAAGTGACAATCACAAACCACTTTCAACATTAATTGTTAAGGTCGAAAGTTTTGAAGCGTGGGATCAAAATTTTCCAAGTTTTAAAGAACAAATTATTAGACGTTCTTTGCGTTGGCCTACTGCAGAACTATTAAAAAATATTGGTATTCCCAAAGGCGTTAACCATCCAAAAAACAAATTTGAGATAACTACGTCTGATAAAGAGTTTAAAGATTGGGTAAAGCGATTTACAGAAGTTTTAAAATCTATTTAATGGATTTTTCTGTAGCATGAGCTATTGAGGAAAATATGTTGTGTTATTTGGATATTTCTTAATTTTATGGTAATTAGTCTTTTAACTGTACCTCAATGACATCCGTGTTTTGGCTTTCGAATTGCATTTGGGATGATACTTTATTACTAATTTTTCTATAGGATTAAGAGTATACTATGGTTTAAGATGATACTTTATTTTTAATAAGGCAAATCATGAACCATGAAAATCAATTAGTTAGAAGAAATTTAAGATGAAACTTTATTACCATCTTACAGCTCCGGCTAGCTTTTTTATTCTAATAATTGCCTAACAACTCGATCAGGATTCTTTATGACAACACTGACTTGCTTTAAAGCCTATGATATTCGTGGCAAACTCGGCACAGAACTGAATGAAGAAATTGCCTATAAAATTGGCCGTGCTTATGGACAGATCTACCAGCCTAAAACAGTGGTAATCGGCTGTGATATCCGACTCAGCAGTGAAGCGTTGAAACAGGCCACCATCAAAGGTCTGAATGATGCGGGTGTTGATGTGCTCGACCTTGGCATGACCGGTACAGAAGAAGTTTATTTCGGGGCGTTCCATCTGGATGTACAAGGCGGCATTGAAGTCACTGCCAGTCATAATCCAATGGACTACAACGGCATGAAACTGGTGCGTGAAAATGCCCGTCCGATCAGTGCAGATACCGGTTTAAAAGAAATCCAAGCCTTGGCTGAGTCAGGTGAATTCATTGAAGTGCAACAAAAAGGTAGCTGTAAACCCTACAATATTCTGCCGGAATTCATCGATCATCTCATGACCTACATTGATCCAAAGCAAATTCGACCGCTCAAACTGGTGGTGAATGCGGGCAATGGGGCTGCAGGTCATGTGATTGATGCCATTGAAGAGAGATTCCAGACACTGAATGTGCCTGTGCAATTCATCAAAATCCATCATGCAGCCGATGGTACCTTTCCAAATGGCATTCCTAACCCGTTACTGATCGAAAACCGTGACAGTACCCGTAATGCCGTTCTCGAGCACAAAGCTGATATGGGCATTGCCTGGGATGGGGATTTTGACCGCTGCTTCCTGTTTGATGAAAAAGGCCAGTTTATTGAAGGCTACTATATTGTCGGCTTACTGGCACAAGCCTTCCTGATCAAGCAGCCAGGCGAGAAAATCGTGCATGACCCGCGTTTAGTCTGGAATACCTTGGATATTGTGCAGCAATACCAGGGTGAAACCGTGCAATCCAAATCCGGCCATGCTTTTATCAAACAGGTCATGCGTGAACACAATGCCATCTATGGCGGTGAAATGAGTGCCCATCATTATTTCCGTGATTTTGCTTATTGTGACAGCGGCATGATTCCTTGGTTACTGACCATTGCCCTGCTCTCGGAAACCCAGCAATCCCTGTCGATCCTGGTGGAAAACATGATTGAGCGTTTCCCATGTTCAGGTGAAATCAATTTTAAAGTGGCTGATACGCAAAGTACCATTCAACGGATCTTTGATCACTATGCTGAACAGAATCCAGCCATCGACCGTACCGATGGAGTGAGCCTGGATTTTGGTGACTGGCGTGTGAATGTCCGTGCGTCTAACACTGAACCGTTATTACGACTCAACATCGAGAGTCAGGCAGCTAAAACAGCCCGTCCGATGAGTCATTATGTGGATGAACTGACGGCTTTGATTCTAGGCTAAAATGCTTTACAAATAAAAATGGGATCTTGAAGATCCCATTTTTATAGCTGAATGTTGAGGATTTATTTTGCATAGCCCTGAGGGTTCTGCTGTTGCCAGTTCCAGCTATCACGCAACATCTCCTCCAGGCCATATTGTGCTGTCCAGCCCAGTTCAGTCACTGCACGGCTATTATCGGCGAAACAGGTCGCAACATCCCCCGGACGACGCGGTGCAAATTCAAAGGCAACTGGCACAGCATTGACCCGTTCAAAGGTATTTTTCACTTGCAAGACGGAATAACCATTGCCTGTACCAATATTCCAGGCACGACAGCCCACATTTTTCAGGCGATTATTCAGCGCACATAAATGCGCATGGGCCAAATCCACCACATGGATGTAGTCACGCACGCCGGTGCCATCCACCGTGTCATAATCATTGCCATAAATCGACAGTTTTTCACGACGGCCGACAGCCACTTGCGTTACATAAGGCATTAAATTATTGGGAATGCCCTGCGGGTCTTCACCCATACGGCCACTTGGATGCGCACCGACTGGATTGAAATAACGCAATAAGGCAATCGACCAGCGTCCATCCGCAGCAGACAATTTTTGCAGCAGCTGCTCCACAATGAGCTTGCTATAACCGTAGTTATTGGTCGGCATACCCGTCGGCATGTTTTCATTCAGCGGTGACGGATGATCTTCACCATACACCGTGGCGGATGAACTAAACACCAGGGTGAACACCCCTGCGCGTTGCATCGCTTGTGCAAGACTGATGGAACCTGCGATATTGTTGTCAAAATAGGTCAATGGAATCTGCTGGCTTTCACCCACAGCTTTCAGTCCGGCAAAATGAATCACCGCATCAATCTGATGCTGGGTAAAAATCTGATCCAGCACCTCAGCATTACGGATATCCCCTTCAATAAAATGCAAGGTACGGCCGCTCAGTTGCTGTACCCGGTTCAGCGACTCCACTGAACTATTCGACAGGTTATCCAGCACAACCACGTCATAACCTGCGTTCAGCAACTCGACACAGGTATGCGAACCGATATAACCGGCACCGCCGGTCACTAAAATTTTAGTCATGGATTTTTCCCAATAAAACTTTGAGCAGGCCTTGTGTTGAGGCATCCAGCGCGGATAAATCAGTTTGCTGACCGTTTAAAATCGGCAGTAACTGGTTGGCAATTTCCTTGCCTTTTTCCACGCCCCACTGGTCAAATGGGTTGATATTCCAGATCACCGATTGCACAAATACCTTATGTTCATACAGGGCAATCAGCATTCCCAAGCTGTAAGGGTTCAACTCTTTTAACAGCAAGGTCGAACTCGGCTGATTGCCTTCATATTGTTTATAGGCGGGTAATTGTTCCAGTTCGCCAGAATCAAGGGCCTGATTGCCAAAGGCCAGTAAACGGGACTGTGCCAGGCAGTTAGACAGTGCCAAATGATGCTGTTCAATCAAGGCATCGGCATTTTCCACGTAGGTGAAATGATCGGCATTATAACGCTGCACCGGAGCGATAAAATCACAACTCACCGCCTGTGTGCCCTGATGCAATAACTGATAGAAAGCATGTTGGGCATTCGGTCCGACTTCGCCCCAGATAATCGGGCAGCTATTGAGATCGGTTTTTTCACCATTGCGCTGTACCGATTTGCCATTGGATTCCATTTCCAGTTGCTGCAAATAAGCCGCAAAATATTTCAGACGGCCATCATAAGGCAACACCGCATGGGTCTGCATGTCGAGAAAATTGCTGTTCCAAATACCAAGTAATCCCATTAATACGGGAAGATTAGCCTCAAATGGAGCCTGCTGGAAATGCTGATCCATGGCATGTGCACCTGCCAGCAATTGCTGGAAGCCTTCCACGCCAATGGTTAAGGCAATCGGCAAACCAATACACGACCACAGCGAATAACGGCCACCGACCCAGTCCCAGAGTAACAGCTGGTTTTCAGTGGCGATACCCCAGTCACTCATTTTATCCGCTCGGGTGGATACCCCGATAAAATGGTTTTTCACAATATGTGGATAGGTACCCAGTGCTTTTTCCAGCCATAAACGTGCCGTTTGTGCATTGGATAAGGTATCAATCGTGCCAAACGATTTGGATGAAATCACAAACAGGGTGGTTTCAGGACGCAACTGATGCAACAAATCAGACAGTTGACTGCCATCCATGGTGGAAACAAAATGCATTTTTAGCGGTTGAGCCGTTTGCACTTTAAAATCACCCAGTGCATAGCTGACCATATGTGGACCGAGATCGGATCCGCCTACGCCAATATTGACCACATCACGAATCACCTCACCGGTGGCACCACGGTATTGGCCTGCATGGATTTTTTCCACCAACTGGTACATGTGCTCTAATTGTTCATGCACCTGCTTGGCCAGTTCCGGATAACCCTGATCATGTTTCGGCAAACGCAAGGCCCAATGCATGGCCGCCCGCTGCTCGGTATAGTTAATCGGCTGCTCGGAAAATAATTTGCTGATCCAGTCGGGCAATTGCTGCTGCCTCGCCAGGGCAAACAGTTGTTGCAACACCTGATCATCCAGACGGTGTTTACTATAATCCAGCAATAACTGTTCAAACCGTACTGAATACTGTTCAAAACGGTTGGAATCTTGCGCAAACAATTCGGTTAAATGCTGCTGTTGCAAGCCTTGTGCGAACTGTTCAAGCTGTTGCCAGACCGTCCCGCACTTGGCCGAGTATGCAAACAATCCGACATGATTCATACGCGCCCTACCCCCTGATAAGCAAAGCCTTGTGCCTTGACATAAGCCGGCTCATAAATATTACGGCCATCCAGAATCAGCGGATGAACCATTAACTGTTTTAAACGTGCATAATCCGGACTATAGAATGCTTTCCATGCAGTTAACACACATAAAGCATCAGCCCCCTCAACCGCCTGATAAGCATCTTCACACAAGATCAGGTCTGAACGTTGGCCATATTGCATTGTAATACTCGCCAAGGCTTGCGGATCATGCAACTTCACTATGACTCCTTGAGCCCATAAGGCCTGGAGCAGGTGATGAATGGGTGAGTTGATGATACTGCTACTATTCGCCTTAAACGCAGCCCCCCAAATGGCTACCGTTTTGCCCGACAAATCACAGCAATAATAATTCCACAGCTTACGGAACAGGATTTCTTTTTGTTGTTCGTTAATCTGCCACACCTGTTGCAGTAAACGACTGCTGACACCGGTATGTGCGACCGTTTCCGACAGGGTTAAAATATCACGGGAAAAATTCTCGCCCCCGAAACCGGCACCGGGATGCAAATAACTGGCACCAATACGACTGTCTGCCCCTAGGCCCAAGCGCACATTCTCAATGTCAATTTTGAGTTTTTCGGCCACCAATGCCAAATCATTCATATAGCTGATGCGGGTCGCCAGCATGCCGGAAATGCTCAGTTTGGTAAATTCGGCATCCAGAATCGGCATCATCAGGTATTGATGCTGCAGGGGGAAAAATGGCCGTAACAGCTCACGTATTTGTGCACGGGCGAATTCATGCGTTTCATCCACACCAATCACCACCTGTTTGGCCCGGCTTACATTCTCCAGTGGATGACCTTCCTGGGTCATATCCGGCAAATAGACCCAGGCATCCTGATCCAGCAGCTGTGCCAACCGGGCGGTGCCATGCAAACCAAAGGTCGAACCATTAATCATCAGTTTAGGATGAATAATCGGTTGATGACGTAACTGCTGCGCCAGCTCAAGGGCCTGCGCCAATTTGGAAGGATTCAAGGCGAAAAAATACACCTCAACATCGCTAGGCAATTGCGAAAAGTCCAGCTGAACCACATGTCCTTGAGACTGCTGTTGGGTCAGCAGCGCCGACAACTGCGGATCGAGATTGAATGCCGCAACATCTTGCGCGTTCAACCCCCGACACCAGAAAACCTGATGCCCGGTTTCGGCCCAGAGTGCCGCCATCACCGTGGCCTGTAAGGTATCTCCCAATACGGCAATTTTCATGGTGTATCCTGATGGTTAGCGTGGCAGTTCTTGAATCAGTTGTTTGAATTGCTGACCCAGTTTTGGATGTTCAACGCCATAATGTAACACGGCCTTGAGATACCCGAGTTTGCTGCCGCAGTCAAAAGTCTGCCCGCTCATGCGGTAGGCTTCAACCGGATCGGTCCGCTGTAACAGGGCAATCGCATCGGTCAGCTGGATTTCATTCCCGGCACCTTTGGGGGTCTGCGCTAACAATTGCATGATTTTTGCAGGCAGCACGTAGCGCCCAACCACCGATAGATTCGATGGAGCCGTTCCTACCGCCGGTTTCTCGACAATACCCTGCATCAGCTGGCTTTCCCCCTCAGCCGGGATATCTGCCACATCGACAATGCCATATTGATCCACCAGATGATCCGGTACAGCTTCCACCATAATCTGGGCTGCGTGCGAAACTTGATAACGCTGGATCATCTGCGCCAGATCATTTTTGGCCTGTGGTGCTTTAACCAGAACATCCGGCAGCAATACCGCAAAATCATCATTACCAATAATGCTTTTGGCACATAGAACTGCATGTCCCAAACCGAGCGGTTGTGGTTGACGTACGCTAACAATGCTGACATGTGCAGGCACAATATCCTTAATCTCGGCCAGCAAATCGAACTTATTTTTCTGTTCTAAGGTGGTTTCCAGTTCAAAGTTACGGTCAAAATAGTTTTCAATCGCGGCTTTAGACGAATGGGTCACCAGAATAATCTGTTCAATACCCGCTTCTACGGCTTCACGAACCACATATTCAATGGCGGGACGATCTACGACGGTGACCATTTCTTTAGGAATGGATTTACTGGCAGGTAAAAAACGGGTACCGAGGCCTGCAACGGGAAGAATGGCTTTTTTGATCATCATCGATGCTAATTTTTGTGAAAATGAATATAAAAACTAAATTATATATCAATATTGGATAAAATATTAATCAATTAATAATTATGCAAAACTTTTAGTCAAACATAGAATCTGTTAACCTTTCGCTAGTTAGAGAATAACTTTCTGTAAGCTAAGATAATCCTTACTTAAGATTCAATATGAGGGAAAAATGAGCAATCACAACATTAAGATCAATAGGTTTTTTTCTAGAATAATAAAACGATTATTTGATATTTTTTTTGCAGTTTTTTTTATCACTATCCTGTCTCCTTTTATGTTGATTTTGTTCTTAATTATTAGATCAGACGGTGGATCTGCATTTTATGCACATGAACGCGTTGGACGGAATGGTAAAATTTTCAAATGCTTAAAATTTAGATCCATGGCTCAAAACTCCAAAGAGCTACTGGAAAAAATCTTACAGAATGATCCGGAAGCAAAGCAAGAATGGGAAACTTCCTATAAATTAAAAAATGATCCCAGGGTTACAAAAGTTGGAAAGTTTATTCGACAAACCAGTTTAGATGAATTACCTCAACTCTTTAATATTCTTAAAGGGGAGATGAGCGTAGTTGGACCGCGCCCTGTTACTTCAGAAGAACTCAGCAAATATAAGAAATCAATTCCCTATTATCTAATAAGTAAACCTGGATTAACAGGTCTTTGGCAAGTGAGTGGTCGAAGCGATGTGGATTATGACACACGTGTCTTATTAGATACCACTTATATTAAAAATTGGTCATTTTTAAAAGATATCATGATCGTAATTAAAACGGTAAAGGTCATTCTTACTAAAAATGGAGCCTATTAATTTCACCTATGAGATTATCATTAATTAACAATTTATAAAATGAGGCGGTCAATGGTTCCCGTAATTCTTTCTGGTGGTTCTGGCACGCGATTATGGCCTTTATCACGCTCAAGCTATCCCAAACAATTTCTAAGTATTACTGAAGATCAAACATTATTTCAACTTACACTTGAACGTATATATAAACTGAATCAATCCCTCAATAATTTTCAAAATCCAATTATTGTTACCAATGAAAATCATCGCTTTATCGTAGCAGAACAGCTTCGTCAGAAGAATATAAATGCTCAAATTTTGCTTGAACCTACAGCAAAAAATACTGCTCCAGCAATTGCAGCAGCAGCTGATTTAGCACTTTCCTATGGTGAAGATCCTGTCTTATTAATTCTGGCAGCCGATCATGTAATACATCAACAAGACGCTTTTAACCGATCTATTGAAATTGGTTTGGCTGCAGCTGAAGCCGGTCAACTGGTCACCTTTGGCGTTGTTCCTACTGCACCTGAAACGGGTTATGGCTATATTAAAGCAGTCGGTACTATCCAAAGAGATCAAGCTACCCAAGCGTACAACATCGAAAAATTTGTTGAAAAACCTGACTTAAATACGGCTCAATCCTATATTGATGAAGGTTCATACCTTTGGAATAGCGGAATGTTTATGTTTAAAGCTTCTGTTTATCTAGCCGAGCTTAAAAAATATCACCCAGCAATTGCTCAGCATGCTAAAGCTTCGGTAGTAAATAGCAAAAACGATTTAGATTTTATACGTTTAGATAAAGATAGTTTTGAGCAATCGCCTGAAGACTCGATTGACTATGCGGTTATGGAAAAGACCGACAAAGCCGTAGTGGTTCCACTATGTGCAGACTGGAATGATGTGGGTGCCTGGAAAAGTGTTTGGGAAATCAGTACCAAAGACGAACAGGGTAACGTCTTACGTGGTGACACGATTGTGGAGAGTACAACCAATACATTGGTCCATGCCGAGCATCGTTTAGTCAGCGTACTTGGGCTAGATGATGTAGTGGTCATTGAAACATCAGATGCTGTTTTGGTTGCCAACAAAAATAAAGTACAAGACATTAAAAAGATTGTGGAACAATTGAAAAAGACGCATCGTTCTGAGGTGGATCAGCATCGTAAAGTGTACCGCCCTTGGGGGAGCTACGATTCAATCAACAATGGCAGTCGCTATCAAGTAAAATGTATTGTAGTCAATCCAGGTCAAAAACTGTCTTTACAGATGCATCATCACCGTGCGGAACACTGGATTGTGGTCAACGGGACAGCCAAAGTTCGTAAAGGCGATGAAACGGTGCTGCTGACTGAAAACCAGTCGATTTATATTCCACTTGGCGAAACTCATGCTCTGGAAAACCCTGGTAAAGTTCCATTAGAACTCATTGAAGTGCAGTCAGGTTCTTACCTGGGTGAGGATGATATTGTTCGTTTTGAAGATGTCTACGGTCGCGTTTAATTTAATCTGCTGTGAGCAAGCTAGGCTTGCTCTATTTAAAGAATTGAGTATTTATATTATATGTCTAAGAGTATTGATACAGCTATAGTAGCTGACTGGCTTGTAACTTACGCTGGCGCTGAACGTGTATTATGTGAAATGCTAAAAACAACTCCAAAAGCAGATCTCTTCGCTATCATTGATTTCATGGATGATGTTTCAAGAGAACAGTATTTCCAAGGTAAAATAGCTCAGACAACATTTATTCAAAATCTCCCTTTATCCGAAAAAAAATATCGCAATTATCTACCACTTATGCCATTTGCAATCGAACAGTTAGATGTATCAAAATATGATGTTGTTATATCTAGTAGCCATGCTGTAGCGAAGGGTATTTTAACTGGCCCAGATCAATTACATATTAGCTATGTCCACTCACCAATCCGTTATGCTTGGGATTTACAGCATCAATATCTGAATGAATTAAAACTAAATAAAGGTCTGAAAAGCTTAATTATACGTTGGCTTTTACATAAAATTAGAATGTGGGATTATAGAACTTCTAATGGTGTAGACCATTTTATTGCGAATTCAAAATTTATTGCCAGAAGAATTAAAAAAGTATATGGTCGTGAAGCAGATGTAATTTATCCACCTGTAAATACTGATATGTTTCAACCTAAAGAAAATAAAGACAATTACTATGTCACAGCATCACGTATGGTGCCTTACAAAAAAATTGACTTAATTGTCGAATCTTTCAGTCATATGAAAGATAAAAAACTCGTTGTTATTGGTGATGGTCCCGATATGGAAAAAATAAAGGCCAAAGCGTCGAGCAATATTGAAATTTTAGGGTATCAAAGCAATGATGTGATGCAAGAATATATGCGTAATGCAAAAGCTTTTGTATTTGCTGCAGAAGAAGATTTTGGTATTACACCTGTTGAAGCTCAAGCATGTGGCACTCCTGTCATTGCTTTCGGTAAAGGTGGTGCCTTAGAAACAGTAATCGGAAATAATATGCAACAGCCAACTGGTGTATTCTTTGAGGAACAAAGTATTGAATCTCTTATAAAGGCTGTGAATTTATTTGAAAATAATCAACATATTTATTCACCTGAAAACTGCAGATTAAATGCAGTAAAATTTTCCACTGATAGATTCAATGAAGAGTTTTCAAAATATATTGAAGACAAGTGGAATTTATTTCAAATCTCTAAAAACTAGTTTAATATCTATCAATATTGTTGTACCTATCATCTTATATTCAAGGTTTATTATGAATAAACAAAATCGCAAAATAATTTTTGATACAAGATGGTTTGGTGAACATGGTATTGGCAGATTCTCTAAAGAAGTATATGATGAAAATATATTCAAACCAATTAAACTAAGAGGTAACCCTGTAAGTATATTTGATGTATTTAAACTAACATTGTATTTGTTATTTCACCGTGATTTTTTTTATTCTCCAGGGTTCAATGCACCTTTGTTTTTTCTAAATCGTACTGCAATTACTTTGCATGACTTAAATCATGTAGATCTAGATGCGAACAGTTCTTTTTTAAAAAGACTGTACTATAATTTAATTTTAAAACGCGCTTGTAGAAAATGTGCATTCATTGTCACTGTCTCAGAGTTTTCTAAAAACAGAATCATAGACTGGAGTGGTGTAAATTCAGATAAAATAAAGGTAATCTATAATGGAGTATCTGAAGCATTTCACCCAAATGTAAAAGCATATGAACCTGGCTTTCCATATATTTTTATTGTAGGTAACCGCAAACTTCATAAAAATGAAGATAGAGCCTTACGTGCATTTGCTCAAGCTAATATTGATAAAAAGATTAAATTACTACTTTCTGGCAATCCATCAGAACAACTTATAAACACAGCAAAAGAATGCAACATCGAAGACCATATTATATTTTTAGGTCGATTAAGTGAAGATCAATTAGCTAGCTTATATAAAGGAGCCATCTGTCTTCTATTCCCATCTCTTTACGAAGGTTTTGGTTTACCTGTAATTGAAGCCAATGCCTGTGGGATACCAGTTATCACATCAAATATTGGTGCATTAAAAGAAATAACTGAGGAAAATTTTAATACATTAGTTAATCCTAAATCTATAATAGAAATCAAAGAAGCTATTGAAAATTTAACAAATAAAAAATCTTTTAACAATAATGCATATATTAAAAATCATCTAAGGAACTTTAACTGGATTCTGGCAAAAAAACAAATAAAGGAACTTACATTATCAAAATTTAGATAATGTAAATATCCCCAACTACACAGAATATTTAACTATCTTTGTAAATTAAATTCAATACACTATCAAAATGGGATAGATAATGATTTATCATCCCTATAATTTATCCATGGAAAATGATTTCTCAACATAAAAACCATAAGCCACAATTAAAGAATACGTAAAATATAAGAAGTACAGGTATATTGGATTCAATGACATGCTTGCAATCCAATATGTAAGAATCAAAAAAAGTAAAATACTATTACGATACAAAATAGATTTTATGAGAAAATATATAGAGGAAATCAAATATCCAAACAACCCAACAACACCAGAAAATCCCATTATAGAGTATATATTAACTTCGGTTGCTTCAGAACCAATTCCTCCAAAACCAAATAGAAAATAAAGCGGATCGAATGTCAAAAATTTAATCATGTAGTCTACTTGATGCATTCTTATAAAATATGATGGATCATCTGAGATATTACCAAAAAATATCGCATTACCTTTTCTATAAACCAACTCGCCAATAATATCAAATTGAGTATAATTTATATATATATAATACAAAACCCCAAAAACAACAGAAAACAAAACCAAAGAAAATAATTTAAATACATGTTTCGATGAATAGAAATATATTAAAAATGTTAAAAACAATAAGGCAAATCCTGTCGTTGTATTTTGAAATAAAATAGTTAATACCAAAATAAAAAAAGCAAATGCTTTATTAATGTTAGAAATATTTGAATATTTTAAAATAATTAACGATAAGCTTAAAAAACAAACATCCAATGTAGGATAACCAATACTTATTCTACCATACCATTTATTACCTAAAATATCGTATAAATTAGGAAAGAGAAAAAATAAAGTAATAGTTAAAACACTATAAATCAAGCTGAATGTAACAATTGATTTCAAAATAATATTTAAAGAAAATTTTTTCTTTTCCTGAAAAAGATAAGTAGCTGTATAAATTAAACAAAGCATACTAAAAAATTTCATCCACCTACCAATACCCTCACCATATAAATAAAATAAAGGCTTAGCAGTATTAGCCCCCCTCATATCTTGAATATACATATGATCTGGATAAAAAAAGAAACTTATAATAAAAGTATAAACAGCAATAAACAAAAAATAACTATATATAATAATCATCTCTCTGCTATATTTAATTTTTTTTAAAAATATAATTAATAAAACTGGAAATAATATAAAAAAATCACGTAAAAAAGAAAATGGGAAATAATTTTGTGTAAACCCACCTCTAACACCATCAAATATTGCAAAAAATATTGAAATAACAAACATACACAATATTAATTTGAATAAATTTATTTTCATTTAATTTCCTTACCTAATATTTCTAAAAATGTGGTATTATCTGAAAATAATTTATTTTTATCTATATAATCTACCATACCATCAACATTACTAGCTATTATATTAATATTCAGTGCTAATGCTTCCAACATGACTAAAGGCACCCCTTCATATCGAGAAGGTATTACAATTAGATCTGCTTTATAAGCTTCATCCCAAGGCTCAGACATCCACCCCCAATAAACAGTTGTTAATTTTTTTATGTTGGAAGCTAGTATCTTAAATTCATCAAGATCAGGGCCATCACCAATAATATTCAACTCAATTTTTCTGATTAAATTTTCATCTAATCTTTTAAGTACCTCTAACAACCTATCATGACCTTTATGAGAGAAGTAGACTCTGCCAATGATGAAAATTTTAAAAATTGATTTATCTTTATCATAATCTTTAATCTTTAATTTAAAAACATCAAGATTTCTAACTTTATTTTTTATAATCTTAACATTTGCTTTGTCATTATATTTCTTAATATCTAGAGCAGCTTTATTATATATAGTTATATAGTTATTACACCATTGATAAGCAAGTGTACCTAAAAAATCTCTTAATGGTGCTAAAAATTTATTTCTAGTCTTTGCAGTGTGGGTATAAGGTATATAAGAAATAATTTTACAATTAATAATATTAGCTGCGTGAGAGTAAATACTACCTAGTTCTATATCACCTTGCACTAAAATAATAGTATCAAATTTTTTATCTATATCTTTTAAAAATTTAATAGCTTTATTTATCAAAAAATAATTAAAATAAGCATGGAATATCTCTAACTTTTGTGTGGAAAATGGAATATCAATGATATCCAAATTTAAATTTAAGAAAATATTTTCAAGACAATTTAGACTCCTATTATAACAGACAGTAACCTTTCCACCACAGCCAATAATATCCTTTATAATTTGAATTGCCATTAATTCATGACCACCAACAATAGTTGATGGAAACATAAATATTGTATTTTTATAAGATAGACTCTCTACAGAATTTTTACCAAAAGTTTCTTTAAACATAAAAAACCTTAAAACTATACCTTTTTTTCATATTTTTACCTAATTTCTGAATTAAATATAATATGAAAAATAGATTTTTACTTGCCAAAAAAAATAATATCTTATGCCTATAAGAAATTTCACTCTTAAGTACATCTAGAGTATTTAACGTATTATATCTCTTCCATAGCTTTGGATCATATAAGTTACCAATATTAATTAAATTAATTATCGAATAAAATCTGGAATATATAAAATATTGGGAAAAATTACTATAAATATAATTCAACTTTTCAACTTCAGATGAAACATACATCTGGTTATGAATTTTCTTAATTGAATTATAAGTTTTTACCAAGCCAGAATCATTTACTCTATAGTAATAAAGACTTTTATTTAAAAATGAAACTTTATTACAATTATTCAGATATCTTAGTGTAAATAAAAAATCCTCCCACATATTTATATCTTTTTCGAACGAAATTAAATTGGAAAAAATAACTTCTACTTTAAATAGCTTATTCCATAAAGCACCATTTATTTTATGCTTTAGTAGCCCAATAATTAATTCTTCTTTACTGCAGATATTATTATGACTATAATTCTCTATACTCCCATCATTAAAAATTTTTTTATAATCGCAGATAACTATATCTGAGTTATCTCTTAAGGCGATTGAATACATATCTTCTAGCATCGACGATTCTAGCCAATCATCACTATCAATTTGTAATAAATATTTCCCTTTAATATATTCGAGACCTTTTTTTCTTACAGCCCCAACACCATTATTTTCCTGCCTTACCAAAGTTAAACGATCATCATGCTTTGCATATTTTTCACATATATTGAAGCTATTATCAGTACTTCCATCATCAATAATGATAACTTCATAATCTTTAAAAGTTTGTGATTTTAATGACTTCAAACACATATGCAAATGTTTCTCGGCATTATATACAGGAATAATTACACTTATGGCTGGCATCAATACATCACTCATTATTACTTAAAGCTAAACGAAGAAATAATAAAGATCTCTCTCTTTCTATTTTCAATAAACTGTTTACTTTCTCAAAATCTATATTTTTATAAATTAATTCTTCAGTAACATCATCTAAAGAAGTCACTAATCTATTTTCTAAATTAAAAATTTTCAATAATGATAAAAATCTTGTCGATCCACGCTCATTATTTGCTATAGAAATAAAAGGCTTATTAAAAATTATTGCAAAAACTGTTCCGTGAAATGAATCAGTCACAATAAATTTTGAATCCCTGAATGAGGCTAACCAGTCTTCTATTTTAGGATAAATATAATCTTCCGGATTTTTTATAAAAAAATCCGTTTTATATATTTTTTTGGGTTGCATACTGAATGTATTTAATTTCAGTTCTTTTTTTAACCTACCTAATAAAAGCTCTTTATCTTTTGAATTATCTAGTATGTATGTAAAGATTCCTTTTTGTTTTTTTTCTATATCTTCAGTTAAATTTATATAATCATTCAAACTTAATAAAAGAGTTGGATCAAGAACATGTTCCACATCTAGATTCAATTTTTCTGAGCATAATTTTACTGCACTATCTTCTCTTACAGATATTGCCTTAAATTTTTTTAATAATTTTTTTATTTCAAATGTCTTTTCATCATTGAATTGCCAAGTATCGATACCAAAAGATGCAGCATAAGCAATTTTTAATGTTGAATCATCCACGAAATTTAAAAAAAAGTTATCAATATTTGGAGAGTAGGCTTTCCGCCACACTTGGTCACTACCCACAATTACTGTGTCATATTGATTATTTTTAAAATTATTAATCAGTTCTTCTTCTGATAATATTATTTCAGAACGCTTTATATATTTTTTTATAAAAGAACTATGATTGGTTTCTCGTATTTCTTTTTCTTTCATAAAAAAAGGGAATTTTTCCTTTCTATTTAAAAGATGACTTTTAATAACTGCTAATATATATCTAGTTATGCTTCGCTGCTTCCATTGATAATCAATTGTTACTACCTCACTACCTAGAGAGGTAACAACCTGCTGCAATGCATAGGCTTGCAGAGTTCCTCCATAGTTTGTATGAAGCGGCTGCGTTAGAATTGCTACTTTTTTCATTTCATACCTAGCTTATTTTTAAATAACTTTATTAACTTCTGTGGCATATGGTGAATTTTAGTGTAAATTTTTAATTTGACAATTAATGGATGCATTAAAGCATTAAATTCAGCAGTATTTTTTGTATTCTTCCAATAGTATAAACTTTGCTCACGTGTCTTCATTCTTTGAGATTGTACTAAATCTAAAAAAATATTTTGTTTTAAAATAAACCTTTTTCTCTTATTAATCATGTCTTTATTAGAAAACCTGTCAATACGATAGTAGAGACCCTTATGTCTATGGTTAAAACTACCAGATTGTGACTGTATCATTCTTTCGAGTGAAATTTCATCCAAAGACAATTCTTTATTTATTAAACCATAATTTACCAATGATTCAGCTAATTGGCTGCGTGTTATTATTACACTATTTCCTCTACCAGATTTATCATATGGATCTATCCAGGCATCACCTAATGAAATATCAGCTAATTCATTCATTACATCATCACAAAAATCACATGCGTTTGATTTGAACAAGCCAGTTCCCCACATATCCCCTAAACTCAACATATCAACCATATGTATTCTGCCATTCTGATTATCTTTGCAAGAAAATTTATAATCCAAAGCAAAACTATCATTTTTCTTTACACGATACTGTACTGATGAATATTCAGCATTACATCCAGCAGACTGTGCTAAAAAATCCGTATAATATTTACTTTTCAATCCACCACAAATGATTCCCACAACGAATGGTATTTTTTCTTTTAATATTGGATGCTTTACTTGCTTTAAACGTATAGCTTTTACAAAGCAGGAAACTCCTGATACAGCTACTTTACCTTCAATATTATCAATTTCTTTGAATAATTTCTCTAAAGTCACTGGCATATAACGTGTTTTAGATATTTTTCTAATATCATCAATGTCACTACATAATTGATATTCAAAACCTTCGCTAGTTTCTTTAACAATAAATAAATGATCCACAACTTTATTATTTATTATTTTTTCAAATATATAAGTTGCTATACCACCTGAGGAAGAAGTTTCTCTATATTTATTACTATATCCTGCATAAAGCCCCTCGTAAAATCCGATTCTATCATTATAGTTTTTACTCGTTTCCTCAAATAATATTTTTCCTAGTTCATCCTCATTTTTTGTATTTGGATTAAAAGGACACACAGTATACATCTCGTCAGTAGTAGATAGTTCAGTCAACTTAGGAACTAGAAAATTTGACTCACTCCATACCATTTTTGAGGTCTTACTTTTATCTTCTGATATACAGACCCCACATCCAGTACAAAGCTCATTTTTTAAAATTCTGTCAATACTCATACCCATCTCAATATTTCAACTTTTTAAATACAATAAATTTTAGTTTTAGCTTATCAGATTCATTTAACCCTATAGTGTATACTAACAACATACTATAAAGGCCAAATGAAATCATGAAACACATAAATTCAAATAACTCATTTGGTATGCCAAAACTATAATTATATAGAAATATACCAATAAACATTAATAGCTGTACAAAAAATACAGGTTTTAATACTTTAATGACATAATTTTTAAAATTATAATTCGTCAATTCAATGAAAAAAAACATTCTGACAAAAAAAGCTATAATAGAAATACATATAGGCGTAATAAATATAATTTTTGATGAGAAACCTAGACAAAAGAAAGCATATGAAATTGGAATATTTAATAAAAGCAGAGTGCCTACTATTAACTGTGTTCCTTTAATATTACCAGTAGCTTGAATAGCTGATATAATTAATATTGAAAATGACTCAACTAAAACTAAGATAAGACCCAATTGAGTAAACTGAACTGCATAGTCAGGTACAATTTTTAACCATAACTTTAAAATATATTCCATACAATAAATTAGAGGAAATGCTACTATCGAAAGACATATCATACAAAATTTTGTGCCATAATCTATCAAGTTAAAATAACTATTAAAATCCCCCTTAGCATAGTTTTTATAAATCTGCGGATTAATAGCATTGGAAACTGAAGATAACAGTGTGGATATGGCTCCCATTACAGTTAAAGATATTGAAAAAGCTGCATTTATCATGAGACCAAAAAAAATATTTAATACTACATTAGCACCTTGATTTCTCATTACAACTGACAAGTTACCTATTAGATTCCAGCTCATAAATTGGAGCATATTTTTCATTAATGATTTTAACTGATTTAATTCAACAAAATTAAAGATCATCACTCTTCTAAAACTAGAATAACAATATAATATATGAATAATAAATATTAAAAAACTTACGAGCGTCAACAAGAATGAATAAAAAACAACCTTGTTAAAATCAAATAAACTTAAAAAATATACAACCAGTAATTTTAGCAAGCCATCTATAATTGCCAAATAAGCAAATGCTTGCATTCTCTCATAAGCTGTAATCAAAGATGAAAATGGAACTTGTAATATAGATATAAAAATACTTAATATAGAAAAATTATAAACAACTAATGCTTCCTTCTTATAAGACTTAATATTTAAAACATTGTCTAAAAGGTAATCTCTTAACAAATATATTAAAGAACAAATAAATAGCGCAGCTATAATATGTATATATATGCTTGAAATAAATGTATTTTTTAGCCTAAAAAGATCATCTTTGCCAATATCAATACTTAAAAATCTTTGCGTTCCTGCAAGTAAAGCACTATTAACAAATGCAAACATTGCTACAATACCAAATACTACAGTGTATAAACCAAATCCTTCTGCCCCAATTATGGACATTACTTCTCTAAGCGTATATAAAGTTACTGAGGTTAAAAATACTGTTCTGCTTAATAAAAAAATTGAATTTTTAACTATTTGCTTATTGTTTGAAACCACTTAAATATCCATTGTTCAAGTTTAAATTAGTCTATCAAAATTATATACGATAACCCTCTACATATTTTTTCAAGTTTTCAAATAAGTTTGGAATTTCCGACTTGTCATGATAATCATTTTTCCATTCATTAAAAACCATTATAATTTCATTATATGGATAAAAAATTTCAAACGATTTTAAAATACGCTCATGATCGGTCTTCTCTACATTCTCCTGATCAATCAACAATTCTTCATACAATTTCTCACCCGGACGCAATCTGGTAAACTGAATCTCGATATCACCCAATCCATTTTCATCAATGGGACGGAAACCACTTAAACGAATCATCTGTTTAGCCAAATCCACAATTTTTACCGACTCTCCCATATCCAGCAAAAATACGTCACCACCCGTACCCATAGCTCCTGCCTGAATCACCAGCTGTGCAGCCTCAGGAATGGTCATAAAGTAGCGTGTCACTTCCGGATGAGTCACCGTGACCGGTCCGCCTTGCGCAATCTGCTTTTTAAACAACGGAACCACGGAACCCGAAGAACCCAATACATTACCAAAACGTACTATACTGATTTGAGTTTTAGGTTGGGTTGACGCCAAACCCTGACAGTACAGTTCCGCCATCCGTTTGGATGCCCCCATGACATTGGTCGGGCGCACGGCTTTATCGGTGGAGATTAAAACGAAGGTTTCCACCCCTTGCTTCACCGCTGCATCGACACTGCGTGCAGTGCCAATCGAGGTATTATAAATGCCTTCAAACGGATTGGCTTCCACCAATGGTACATGTTTGTAGGCTGCGGCATGATAAACCGTTTGTACCTGATACTCGGCAATAATGCGTTCCAATTTGTTCTGATTCAGTACAGACCCCAAGACCGGTAAAATTTTTACACCTGAAGTTTGTAATTCTTTATCAATGCTGTACAAAGCAAATTCTGACAACTCATAAAGAATTAAAAGCTTAGGTTCGTTTTTAATAATCTGACGGCAAAGTTCGGAACCAATCGAACCACCGGCTCCTGTCACCAGTACCACTTTATTTTTAATATTTTTTTCCAGCAATTCCTGTTTGGGTGGCACAGGATCACGACCCAGCAAATCAATAATATCTACTTCGCGAATGTCAGACACCTGGACTTGTCCATCAACCAACTGGGTAACGCCCGGCAATTCCATAATTTTGACATCAGCCAGCTCAAAGGATCCGATGATCTCTTTTTTACGTGCCCGACTGACCGAAGGCATGGCCAACAAAATTTCTTCAATATGAAATTTGCCTAATTTACCCAAGGCTTTTTTCGGCGCATAAATTTTTAAACCGCTGAGGGACTGACCATACAACGAGGCTTTATCATCAATAAAACAAATTGGCAGATAATCATCAGATCGATGCAAGGCAGCCGCAATCTGTTGACCTGCAAGCCCTGCGCCATAAATGGCCACCCGCTTACGGTTCTGTTTTTTGGCAAAAGTGCGCAGCGTGGCATAACGAATCACCGCACGGCTCCACCACATGTAAGAGAACAGCACAAAGCCGTACATGAGTGGAATACTCATGGGAATAAATGCCAGATTGAGTTTTTTTATGGCATATAAACCCACAATCTGGATAAAGGTCGCAATAGATAAACGCAGTAAATAGTCTTCGTTAAAGGAACGGACAATGGCGCTATAAATACCCAATAAGGTAAAAACCAGAATGCCAAAAACGCCCACATAGACATACCAGAAATCAAGCCCCTGCATGACTGCAACGTTTGGCGTTGCCAAACGGAGGGCATAGACCAGCCACATGATCACAGGCAAAATACAGATATCCATCGCCACTAATACGATTTGTTTTTGGCGACGCGGCAAAGATGCTAAATATCGGATGATGTCTTTCACAAAGGGCTCTAAATCGGTAAAAGTCAGAAAACTGAATGGCGCATATTATACGCCCATTCCGCTTTAAATATCTGCCATCACCGTCTGAATTGCAGTCACGGTTTTTTGCATGCTCTGTTCAGACAAGGTGGGGTGTACCAGGAACATCAGGCTGGTTTCTCCCAGCAGCTGGGCATTTGGCAGACGCTGAGCTGGACGCCATGGTGTCTCGTCAAAAGCATGTTCTAAATATACTTCAGAACAGGAACCGCTAAAACACGGTACGCCCAGTGCATTGATTCCCTGCATAATCCGATCGCGTGACCAGCCTTCAGGTAAGGCCTTAGTATTCACCTGCACATAGCATTTATATTGCGCGTGAACATACTCTGTTGAGGGCTGATGCACACTGAAATAAGCACTGTGTGCAAAAGCGGCTAAAATCTGTTCAGCATTTTCAGTACGTTTTGCGGTCCATTCCGGCATCTGTTTCAGCTGGATGCGCCCGATCACCGCCTGCATTTCCATCATGCGCCAGTTGGTGCCAAAGGAATCATGCAACCAGCGGAATCCCGGCGCATGCTGTTTATGATAAACACTGTCGTAATTCTTGCCATGGTCTTTATACGACCACATTTTTTCCCACAGGTTCTCGTCATTGGTAGTGACCATGCCGCCTTCGCCACCGGTGCTCATGATCTTGTCCTGACAGAATGACCATGCGCCAATATGACCGATGGAACCGGCAGATCGACCTTTATACTGAGCGCCATGTGCCTGAGCACAATCTTCAATCACATACAGGCCTTTTTCTGCTGCCAGCTGCATAATCGGGTCCATATCGCACATCCAGCCCGCCAGATGCACACAGATAATCGCTTTGGTGTTCGGGGTCAGCACCGCTTCAATGGTGCGGCGGGAAATGTTTTGCGAATCCAGCTCGACATCGGCAAACACCGGATTGGCCCCTGCGGTCACAATCGAACTGGCCGAAGCCAAAAAGGTGCGCGAGGTAACAATCACATCATCTCCGGCGCCGATGCCCAGGGCTTTCAGCGCAACATCTAGCGCCACTGTGCCATTGGCCAAGGCCACCGCATATTCGGTTCCGGCAAACTCGGCAAATTCTTGTTCAAATTCACGGCATTCTTGCCCGGTCCAGTAATTGACCTTATTTGAAAGTAAAACCTGGGAGACGGCATCCGCTTCTTGCTGGGTAAAGCTTGGCCACGGCTCAAATGCAGTGTTTAACATGATGTTTCCTGATTAAAGACAAAGAATTATTTCTTTAACATACGGGCAGGATTCCCCACCACCGTCATACCCGGCGGTACACTCTTGGTCACCACCGCCCCCATACCGACAATAGCACCTTGACCAATGACCAAAGGCTTGTCAGGAGTCCCCTGTTTAATCACGGCGCCCGCACCAATGTAGGCATGATCTTCAATATGGATATTGCCGTTACATTTTACACCCGGCGCGAAGGTCACGTAATCACCAATCACGCAATCATGTTCAACATAACTGTATAAATTGGCATGAAAACACTGACCGATTTTAATGTTGGAACCGAGTGTGACAAAAGGACTTAAGGCTGCACCCGATGCAATGTCCACCTCATCCATGATGACGGTAGTGTTGGCCTGTACTGACCAGAGCTGAATATTGTCACATTGCAAGCGCTGCGCGATTTTTTCCCGGACTTGGCTGTTGGCAATCGCAATTAAAACAAACTTATTCTCAGCTTGCAGGGCCTTAAACATTTGATAATTCACCGCTGGATGCCCATTAATTTCAGTGGCTTGCGTCAAACTGTCATCAATAAAATAGATGGTGGCCTGAATACCCAAACAGGCCAAATGTTCACGTGCAACCGGCATCAAACTGCGACCACAGCCAGCAGCACCATACACCGCATAGAGATCAGTCATCTGCTTTATCCGTTTTAGTACCGGTAAATTTGCTCATCGTGGCCTCGCCTTCAGCATTGATATCATCCTTGGCGATGACTTTTTGCACGGTTTTCAGCATGATTTTCATATCCAGCCACAGCGACTGATGCTCTACATACCAGGTGTCCAGCCTGAATTTTTCTTCCCAGCTAATGGCATTACGCCCATTGACCTGAGCATAGCCCGTGATTCCCGGACGGACATTATGACGCTTGGCCTGCTCCGCATTGTATAGCGGCAGATATTCCATCAGTAAAGGACGTGGCCCGACAATACTCATCTCACCTTTCAGCACATTCCAGAGTTCAGGTAATTCATCCAGACTGGTGGAACGCAACATTTTACCAAATGGCGTTAAACGTTCACTGTCTGGTAAGGGATGACCCTGAGCATCGACCGCATCTTTCATGGTGCGGAACTTGATCATCTCGAAGGGCTTGCCATCCAAACCCGGGCGCACTTGACGGAACAAGACTGGAGAGCCCAAATTCTTTTTAACTTTATGCGCCACCAGTAACAAAACCGGTGACAGAAGGATCAGTGCAATCGAGGCGATCAGGATATCGAAAAGACGTTTCAGCATCGGGTTACATTCCCATTTCACGTATCATGTGCGCATTGACACGATGCACATCATATTTATTCACTGCGACTGCCCGTGACTGTTGTCCCATGTCCTGTATTAAATCGGGTTGTTGCATAAAATTTTCCATGGCCTGAACCAAAGCCTCAACTGATTTCACCGGCACCAGAAAACCATTTTCCCCATTCACCACCGTTTCCCGGCATCCCGGCGCATCGGTGGTAATAATCGCACGGCCCATCGCCATCGCTTCCAGAACAGTTCGTGGGGTCCCTTCACGATAAGAGGGCAACACATAGATGGAGCTCGCTGCAATTGCAGGTTTTACATCACTGAGCTTACCCCAGAACTGAAGACGGCCATCGGCAATCCAGCTGTCCAGTTCAGCTTGGGCAATTGCGGTCGGATTATCGTCAATCCAGCCCACCAGATGAAATTCTGCTTCAGGATACTGCTGTTTGATCTGCTTGGCTGCTTCAGCATATTCACGCACGCCTTTATCTGTCAACAAACGCGCAATCAATAAGAAGGATGGTTTAGGCTGACCATTTAGCCCTTCAGGTAAAGGCATCACTTCAAATTCTGCGACATTGACCCCTGAACCATTCACCACAACTGTGGGTACGGCGGGGTTCAGCAAATGCATTTTTTGGAACAGGGCTAAATCATCCGGATTCTGAAAAAACACCTTATTCGCATGTTTTAAAGCCTGTGCATAGAGCCCATGCACCAGACGCTGAAAAATACTGCGCTGAGCACCTGCCTCCACATTTTGAAAGGCATAACCTAATCCGGTAATCAGGGCAAAACGTTTTGGCACTTTCGTCAGTGAAGCAGCCAACATGCCATAGATCACCGGTTTAATAGTATAAGCCAGCACGGTATCCGGTTTGATCTGACGCATGAGCTGCAATAAAGCCCACAAGGTTTCCAAATCACGCACGGGATTGGTCCCGGTGCGTTGCATCGGAAGATCATGCAACACATAACCGAGCTGTTGTAGCTTGGCTTTTTCTTCGGCATAACTGTCCATATCCGGGCAAGCGACATGCACCTGAATGTTTTTGGCCGCAATCGCTTCAAGCAGCTTGCCACGAAAATTCAGTACCGATGGCAAATAACTGGCGATAATCAAAAAGCTCATTTAGGCAATGTTCCACACATGCAGATAGTTCTGGCGAATGGCCTGTATTGTAAAATTTTCTTCTACCCGGCTTCTAGCGTTATTTTGCTTTTGTTGTTTTTCTTGCACTGACAGTTCTAGATACTGAAGAATCGAGGCTGCCATCTGTTTAGCATCGCGTGGCGGCACCACATAGCCGGTATCTGCGACAATCAGGCCGGCATCCCCAACATCGGTGGTGATGCAAGGCACGCCTGAGGCCATCGCTTCGACCAGCACGTTGGGAAAACCTTCGGTAATGGATGTCATCAGGAACACATCGAGAGAGGCGTAAAAATTTGGCATATCCTCGACCTGATCCAGCAGTTCCACCTGCGTTAAATCTGCCTGATACTGTTCAAATAAGGCCATCAACTCCGGATTACTGAGGTTGGCCCCCCGGCCCGCAATTTTAAACTGCACCGGATAGCCACGTAATTGTGCAATGGTTTCGACAAGATAAGGATAGCCTTTGGCCGGATGAAAACGACCAGCGAAACCCACCTCTAAGGGTGAATGTTCAGCAAAAGAGTGAAACTGAAAACGCTCGATTTCAATCCCGTTGGGAATCACACATTGCTGCGAATTACGAAAACCAAAGGCCTGATGTTGCTGCAACGCAGACTGTGCACAATAAATAATACCGCTGGCAAAACTGGACAGATAACGGCTGAGTTGCAGTGCAATTTTAGTGCTGCGCGATTCTTCTTTGGGTGAAGCCAAGGAATGATGGATGCCCCAAAAGACCGGTGGTTTGACTTTCAAACCCATGGTACTGAGTGTCGTCAGCACATTGGCATGGTACATCCAGCCCTGGATCACATCCGGTTGAATATCCCGAATGATTCTACGCAACTTGAAAATGCTTTGCAGGGTATTCAGACCATTCCAGTGCAAGGCATAATATGCTGTGCACTGCT
The DNA here is from genome assembly GCF_035916735.1 of Acinetobacter minutum. Lineage (NCBI taxonomy): Bacteria > Pseudomonadati > Pseudomonadota > Gammaproteobacteria > Moraxellales > Moraxellaceae > Acinetobacter > Acinetobacter minutum. Next base: position 36,577 of record NZ_JAQIHG010000001.1, on the reverse strand, counting down.
GTAAAGCCGTATGATAGGTCTGATTAATTTGCATTAATGCCACCACATAATGCTGGCAATCTGGCTGTGCCTGAATCAGCCGTGACAGCATCATTTCTGCACCACCCACCGCCGCAAAATTGGTAATCACATGCAAGACTTTTTTCACGGCGCAATCTCGTTATGGCACAGCAGGAGCGCAACATTATAAAGCAAAATTCCCAGCCCTATCAGACGACAGGATAATTAATCCAGCAGTTGCTCATACGCTTGAAAAGCACGTTGCTGCTGGAATTGCTCGAATAGCGGCTGAGCATTCACCTGATACTGCTCAGGGTGTTGTAGAACGGCAGTCATCGCTTGCGCCAACGCCTGCACATCATTGACTGGCACCAAGGTGCCATAGGCACCATCATGCAAAATTTCCCGGGGTCCGTGTGGACAGTCGGTACTCACCACCGGCACACCACAGGCCAGCGCTTCAATCAGCACCGTCGGTAAACCTTCACTATGCGAACTCAGCACAAAAACATCGGCCTGAGTCATCCACTGGTAGGGGTTGTCACTAAAGCCCAGCAGGGCAATATCTTCGGCATAATCACTGGCCTGTATGAGCTGTTCCAGTTCGGCACGTTTTTCGCCTTCACCCAGAATCACCAAACGGCAAGGCCGAGTTTTCCTGACTTCAAGAAAGGCCTGGATCAGTAAAGGAAAATTCTTCACATCCACCAGACGTCCAGCACCGAGCACAATCGGAATATCCTGCCCCAACCAGGGATGCTGTAAGGGCTGGATTTTTAACTGCTCGATTCGTTCGAAATTGATCGGATTGTAAATGGTGGTGATCTTGTGCCGGGGCAACGCTATTTGCTGCGCCAGATCATCCGCCACGCCATTGGATACTGCCACCACATGCCGGGCAAAAGGGTACAGCCATTGCATCAGTTTCGGCACCAAACGTGCGCGACCTTGCAGATCCTGACTGGTCGCCCCAAGTGTACCATGCTCGGTAATAATCAGTTTCGGCTTATTTGATCCCATCAACAGGCTGGCCAGAAGGGCAAAAATATTGATGTAGTTCAGTGCAGAAATCACGGTTTCAGGCTGATGATGGTGTAAGTAGCGATAGAAATGCCAGAAACCAAAGGCAGCTCGCTTGGCCTTTAAATCCACAATCTGAATACGCGGATCCAAGTCCTGAATAAACTTGCCTTGAGCATTTACAAAGACAAAATCCACGGCATAACCCGCTTTGGCAAACTGATTGGCCAGTGCAATCATCACACGTTCTGCACCCCCACCTTGCGCCCAGCGCATAAAAAATGCCAGTTTCTGTCCTTTCATTTATTGCCCCAATTTCAGCAAGGTTTTCATTTTTGTGCGGAATGCTGCAATAAAGCAGAGCGCACACAGCAGCACCAGCCCGCCAAAAACGATTAACTGCACCACTTGCAGGAAGGCATTGCCCAGCCAAGGCTGCAACCAGACTATCCCTTCATGCAGCACATAAGAAAAGGCAAAACTGCCCAGCAGAATTTGCAGCACTGACCAGGTCCAACGCAAAGGATGTTCCAGGAATTTACGGTTGATCCACAGGGTCCAGCTAAAAAACCACAGCATATGCAGGCTCATCCAGACATACCCTGCACCGATGCCACCATAATGCTGCGCGGCATAGTACATCAACGGCAGCATCAGACTGACAAACAACAGATTCCCCCAGAAATGGTACTTGACCTGACCAAAGGCATATTGAATGTAGTAGGTAAATGCGTTCAGCGCCAGAAAGGTATTGCCGAGCATATACAGACGTAAAATATCCGCCACATGGCTGCTGAGCTGAGGATTACCCGACCATAAACGGATAATAGTTTCCGCATTCCAAAACACAGTAATCGCGATGGTTCCCACCAGCACGGTGACAAACTGCGCGACCTGTCGGTAAGTCTGATTTAAGCGTTCGATCTGCTGTTCAGCATGTAAGGCTGTCAGACGTGGGAGAATCACATTGCTCACCGGTGTCGACACCATATAAATCACGCTGGCCAGCAAAATCGCAATCGAGAAATAGCCATATTCGGTTAAAGGCAGGATGCCGGATAGCAGCATTTTATCCGACTGCGAGACAAACACCCAGAGCATGCTGCTCGCGCCGGAAAACAACGCAAACTTAATAATTCTGGATAAATAACCCGGTTCATCGACAGCTTGCTGGGTTTTCGTCGCTTGCATCAATTTCAAAATACGCTGATGGGCCAGCAGCAGCACACTAAACTCCAGTATGGCCACCGCTAACTGGTACTTAAAAAACACCAGAATGCTGTATTCAGTGAAATACATCACCGGCAATACCACAATAAAACGCAAGGTATTGAGGATGATATTAAAACTGCTGATCCAGACGATCTTCTCAAAACCCTGCAGCACACCGCGATAAATGCCACCCAGACAACGCAGTCCAATACTGACAAACATTATCTGCAAACAGGTCATCACTTCATCGAGAGGTAAACTGGCTATCTTCAGCCAGGAATGCGCAATCTGTTGCGACATCAGCAACAAGGCACTGACACCCGTAATCGAGAGGGCTAAAAAAATCAGGTGAATACTGCGGTAGAGCTTCTGATAGGTAATTGCCTGCAACTGGCCGCTTTTATAGCGCACGGTTTCGCGAATCAGGGTTTGGCTCAGGCCAATATCCAGCAAATAAAACCAGGACTGTAACAGAGTGAAAAAGGCGATCAGGCCATAAGCCTCACCGCCCAGATAGGCCAGATACAATGGCATCACGACGATGCCGATCAGGCCATTATACAACTGACTAAGATAATTGACCGCGAGGTTGAGCTTGAGCGCCACAAAGTGTTTATCCTAAGTGCTTATGTGCGACATACCACGGCATGGCTTGAGCAATTCCTTCAGCAATCCGGAATTGTGCAGCATATCCCAATAAATGACTGATTTTGCTAACATCTGCCTGAGAATGACGCACATCCCCAGCCCGGAAATCTCGATAAATCGGCTCTTTGTTATAAGCCACGCCATTGTCATTTAATGCGGCTTTAATGGCATTAAACAGGTCATTCAGTGTGGTGCGATCACCGACCGCCACATTATAAACCTGGTTTTTGGCTTCATCATTTTGTGTAGTGGCTGCCAGGATATTAGCCTGTACCGTATTTTCAATAAAACAGAAGTCACGGCTGGTTTCACCATCACCGTTAATAAATACCTCTTCACCCTGAATCATCGCAGCGGTCCATTTTGGAATCACCGCAGCATAGGCACCGTTCGGATCCTGGCGTTTACCAAACACGTTGAAATAGCGCAGGCCAATCGTTTTAAAACCATAGGTTTTAGCAAACACATCGGCATACAGCTCGTTGACGTATTTAGTCACAGCATAAGGTGAAAGTGGTTTACCGATACGGTCTTCCACTTTTGGCAAGCCGGGATGGTCACCATAGGTCGAACTGCTTGCGGCATAGGTAAAACTTTGTACTTGGGCATCACGTGCGGCCACCAGCATGTTTAAAAAACCGGTGATGTTGGCACTGTTGGTGGTGATGGGATCGGCAATGGAACGCGGTACGGAACCGAGTGCAGCTTCATGCAACACATAGTCCACGCCAGCACAAGCCTGCTGACAGGTCTCCAAATCACGGATATCGCCTTCAATAAAATGGAAGTTCTGCCATTGTTCTGCGGTGACTAGGCTCTGCACTTCATCCAGATTGTACTGGTGACCGGTGGCAAAGTTGTCCAGCCCCACCACTTTCTGATCCAGCTTGAGCAGGGTTTCCAGCAAATTAGAGCCAATAAAACCCGCCACACCCGTGATCAGCCAGGTTTTTGGGCTTTGTTGCAATTGTTCGCAGATCGTTTGATATGGGCTCATGACATTCTGACTCTAAATATGGATGGGAGGGCTTGGCAATTATAACCGCAGGTCGGTTTCGGACGCTGCCAACACATACTTCAAGTCATACAGCACATGATTCTGTTTGCCCAAGGCACGAATCTGTGCAGCGCCCATCTGCTTGAACTGTTCATGTGCCACGGCCAATACTACTGCATCATACACGCCTGCATTCAGGCTCTGTACCGGGGTAATGCCATATTCATGCTGTGCCTCAGCCACATCCACCCATGGATCATAGACATCCACATCAATATGGTACTCTTGCAGTTCTTTCACAATATCAATTATTTTGGTATTACGAATATCTGGGCAGTTTTCTTTAAAGCTCAAGCCTAAAACCAGCACTTTCGCGCCTTCTACCTGAATGCGTTTCTTGATCATGCTCTTGACCAGTTGGGTCACCACATAGGCACCCATTGCATCATTCAAACGGCGGCCCGCCAGAATGATTTCCGGATGGTAGCCAATCGCTTGTGCCTTATGGGTCAGGTAATATGGATCGACTCCGATACAGTGACCACCGACCAGGCCTGGACGGAACGGCAGGAAGTTCCATTTGGTGCCAGCAGCCTTGAGGACATCTTCGGTATCAATGCCCATTTTATTAAAGATCAACGCCAATTCATTGATCAAGGCGATATTGACATCACGCTGGGTGTTTTCAATGACTTTTGCTGCTTCAGCGACTTTAATGCTTGGAGCTTTATGTGTACCCGCTTCAATAATCAGCTTATAGACTTGGTCAACAAATTCTGCGACTTCCGGAGTAGAGCCTGAGGTGATTTTCAGGATATTGGTCACGCGGTGCAGTTTGTCGCCCGGGTTGATGCGTTCCGGACTGTAGCCGGCAAAGAAGTCCTGGTTGAACTTCAAGCCAGAGACTTTTTCCAGCACCGGAATACAGGCTTCTTCGGTTGCACCAGGATACACGGTGGATTCATACACCACGATGTCACCCTGTTTCAGCACCTGGCCAATACTGGTGGAGGCCTTGATCAGTGGCGTCAGGTCGGGCTGTTTGTAATCATCGATCGGGGTCGGCACCGTGACGATAAAGAAATTGCAGTCTTTTAAATCATCGAGCTGTGCCGTGTAGCTCAGCTGGGTCGCCTGTTGTAGTTCTTCCGGGCTGACTTCCAGGGTATGGTCCTGACCACGATTCAGTTCATCAATGCGCTTCTGGTAAATGTCAAAGCCCACAACCGGAACCTGCTTGCCAAATTCTACGGCCAAAGGCAGTCCCACATAGCCTAAACCAATGATTGCTATTTTTAAATCGCCAAGCTGTAACATGGAAGGAACCTTCATACCGTGGGTCATCTGCAGAGATGACAGTCTATCTAGAGTGAACGAAAAATTAGGCCGTTTTAACGCGGCTAAATATAACAGAAAAAGCAGGGCTGGTTATAAAGCGCTATAAACAACTTATACAATCCGTTATAATTTTGACGCATTAATCACGTAAACTAGCCACCAAATTTTAAAACCAGCAATTTTTCAAATATAAGACATAGGGTTTCGAGTGAACTATCCACGCTTTTTATGTATTTTGGCCTTCAGCATATCAATAAGCGGATGTGCGGTCACTTCTGGCTTACAAACCTATGATTTACCCCAAGAAGGCATATACCAAACCGAGCTAGGCACCCAGGTGAACGTGGTACGGCTGACGCAGGAAACCCTGCCTGTCGTTCAACCTGCACAAATTCATTATCAAAAAGATTATGCCTTTTTATTTCAAAATAACGTACGGAACTACCGTTTAAATCCGGGCGATATTTTATCGATTCAACTCTGGGCCTATCCAGAAATTACGCCCCCTGCAAACAATATTTCTAACCCGCAATCTGCCCAGGCCAACGGTTACCAGATTGACCAAAGCGGCTATATCCATTTCCCGCTAATCAACCGTTATAAGGCAGCGGGTAAAACCCTGCAACAGATCAACCAGGAACTGCGTGGCCAGCTGGCACGTTATCTGAAAACGCCAGATGTGATCGTGCGGGTACTTGCCTATCAAGGGCAGCGTTATTCGGTTCAGGGCAATGTCAAACAGGGCGGACAATTCTATCTGAATGATCAGCCGGTCAGTGTCTATACCGCGCTGGGTCTGGCGGGTGGGGTCACGGAACAGGGCGATACCACTTCAATTCAGCTGGTTCGCAATGGGGTGACCTATGACCTGAATACCCTTGCCCTGGAAAAAGCCGGTTTTTCTCTGCATCAGCTGCTGATCCAGCCGAATGATACGCTATATGTCAATTCCCGAGAAAACCAGAAAATTTATGTGATGGGTGAGGCTGGCAAGAATCAGGCGCTACCGATGCGCAATCAGGGTATGACTTTAAGTGATGTCTTAGGGGAAAGCCAGGGGATTAATCCGCTGTCTGCCAGTGCCGGCCGGATTTATGTGCTGCGTAACAATCCGAATGACCAGAGCACGGAACTGTATCATCTCAGCCTGAGCAGCCTGGGTGATTTTGGTCTGGCCAACCAGTTTAAAATGCGCAGCAACGATATCGTCTATGTGGATGCCACGGGCCTGACCCGCTGGCAGCGTGTAGTTACCCAGATTATTCCATTCTCCAGCATTGTGAATACAGCAGCGGATTTGGGTAACTAAATGCAGATTCAGCATATCCTGGTGGTCTGTGTGGGCAATATCTGCCGTAGCCCGATGGCGGAATATTTCCTGAAACAGCATTATCCGCATTTACACATTGAATCGGCAGGCATTGCCGCGCTGACCGGTCACGGCGCCGATGACAAGGCCCAAGCCTGCATGCAACGGCATGGCCTGGATCTGCAACCGCATATCGCCAAAAAACTGAATGCCACACAGATCAAGCAGGCCGACCTGATTTTAGTGATGAGCAAAAACCAGCAGAAACATCTGGAACAGACCTGGCCTTTTGCCAAAGGCAAGGTGTTCCGTTTGGGACACTGGCAAGACCAGAATATCCCCGATCCTTACCAGCAGGAGCAGCAGGTTTTTGATGACACCTGTGCCCTGATTCAGCGCTGTATTGCCGACTGGAAAAACTATATTTAAATTTTGATAGCCATATTATGAGCCAGAACACCTCTACCGAAGATACAATTGATTTAAAAGAATTATTTTTCTCCCTGATCGCACAATGGAAATTGATCGCACTGTGCATCATCCTGAGTTTGGTGGCTGCCCTGCTGTATTTACGGGTAACACCGGATACCTATGCGGTGGATGCACTGGTTCAGGTCGAAGACAAGAAAGGGGCCTCTGCTGCCCTGCTCGGTGATCTTTCCGAAATGATCGAGCAGAAATCTCCGGCACAGGCCGAAATCGAGATTTTGAAATCACGGCTCATTCTGGGTTCGGTCATCCATCATCTGAATCTGGATCTCAGCATTGCCAGCAACGAAGATACACTGACCAACCGCCTGTTCCAGCCGCGTACGTATCAAACCGAGTACCAGCCGCAGTATGTGCGTTTCAAAGAAGATGAAAAAAGTTTTGAGATCCGCCAGTTTGAGATCCCGGCATCACTGCTGGACAAAAACCTGGTGCTTAAATTTCAGCAACACAGTTTTAGCCTGACACATCCCGAGACCCAGGAAGTCATCTTACAGGGCACACTCAACCAGCCAATCCAAAGCCATTCTGCACTTGGCTCCTGGAAAGTGGCGATTTTTACCCGTGATCAGCTGACTGCCGATTACGCGATTCAAAAAATGTCCTTACCGGCAGCGGTCAATGCATTGGCGACCAACTACTCGGTAGCAGAAAAAGGCAAGTTGACCGGTATTCTGGGACTGAACTATCAAGGACAGGATAAACAGCACATTACCCAGGTGCTGAATGCCATTTTGGCGGCCTACAGCCAGCAGAATATTGAACGTCGTTCAGCAGAAACCGCACAGACCTTGAAATTCCTGGATGAACAGTTACCAGACCTGAAAAAACAGCTGGATGATGCCGAACGGGCCTTTAACCAGTTCCGTCAACAGTACAATACCGTGGATGTCACCAAAGAATCGGAACTGTACCTGACCCAAAGCATCCAGCTGGAAACCCAAAAGGCTGAGCTGGAACAGAAACAGGCGGAAATGGCCGCCAAATATACCGCCGAACACCCGGCCATGCGTGAAATCAATGCGCAACTGGGCGCCATCAATAGCCAGATTGGCGAGCTGAATGGGACCTTGAAACGTTTGCCCGAACTGCAACGTCAGCACCTGCAGCTGTACCGCGAAGTTGAAGTGAAACAGCAGTTATACACCTCTTTGTTAAACTCCTACCAACAACTGCGTGTTGCCAAAGCCGGTGAAATTGGCAATGTACGGATTGTCGATACTGCAGTAGAACCGATCAAACCAATCAAACCGAAAAAATTAATCGTTCTGGTTCTGGCTTTATTCCTCGGTGGCTTCCTCGGTACGCTGCTGGCCTTGTTGCGCAATATGCTGCGCTCGGGTGTAAAAGATGCCAGCCAGATCGAGAACGAGCTGGATCTGCCGGTTTATGCGGCTGTACCCCACTCTCCAATTCAGGAACGTGGACTTAAGTTGCTGAAAAAGAAAAAGACCTTGCCTTTGCTGGCAATTAAGCACAGTGATGATATTGCTATTGAAAGCTTACGCAGCATGCGGACTGCAGTGCATTTTGCCCTCACTCAAGCCAAAAACAATATTATTATGATTTCAGGCCCTGCTCCTGAGGTAGGTAAGTCTTTTATTTCAAGTAACTTGGCTGCAATTCTGGCCCAAGCCAATAAACGTGTACTGGTGATTGATGCCGACCTGCGTCGCGGTTATTTGCATAAATATTTTCATCGAGACAACCAACCGGGTCTATCTGAATATTTAAATGGTCAAAACTCACTTGAACAGATTATTCAGGCGACAGAGGTTGCCAATTTAGATGTGATGACACGTGGTAAAAGTCCAAGTAATCCTTCTGAATTATTGAGTTCAGAACAGTTTTCTGATCTGTTAAAGCAATTAAGCGGTCGATACGATCATATTCTGCTGGATACACCACCAGTCTTGGCTGTGACAGATGGGATCATCGTATCTCAATACGCAGGTGTCAATTTAGTCGTTGCACGTTATAGCAAGACCCAAATGAAAGAGCTTGAACTCACCCTGAACCGTTTTGAACAAGCTGGCGTTAAAGTGAATGGCTTTATTCTGAATGACATTCAACGTGCTGCGGGCGGATATGGTTACGGCTATGGCTACAACTATGCCTATAGTTATAAAGCCAAAGAAAAAGATTAATCCTCACCTCAAATTTAAGCCAGCGATCGCGCTGGCTTTTTTGTTGGAACATCAAACATGCAACACAAATTCTGCACAGAAAAATCCTGCGTTTTCTGTTATAGAAGGATATGCTTGAGAGCAGTTTCTGCTAAGATCAAAAGCAAATATTTACCATAATACGAATTTGGGAAAACCTATGAGTAAAGCTTTACCCGTTGCAGTTGCAGTGATTTTGGGCGGTGTGGCCCTAATCCCGGTGTATTACGCAACGCAACACCCTGCTACCCCAACCAGCAGCAAAATGAGCAAAGATGCTGCTCCAGTGTCGAAAATCAGTTATGCACTTGGCTATGAAGTGGCACAGCAAACCCCACCAGAACTGGATATCAACAGCTTTGTGACAGGTGTCCGTGAAGGCCATGCCAAACAAAAACCGGCCTATACGGAAGAAGAACTCCAAGCAGCGTACGCCCAGTTCCAGAAAGACATGCAGCAAAAACAAGTACAGCAAGCACAGCAGGCCAAATCAAGCAGCGCAACCTTCCTGACTGAAAATGCCAAACAACCTGGCGTTAAAACGACCGCTTCTGGCTTACAGTACAAAATCATTCGAGAAGGGACGGGTAAACAGCCAAGTGCAACCTCTACAGTCAAAGTGCATTACAAAGGTCAGCTCACTGACGGTAAGGTTTTCGACAGCTCGTATGACCGTGGCCAGCCAATCGAATTCCCGTTAAATCAGGTGATTCCGGGTTGGACTGAAGGTTTGCAGTTAATGAAAGAAGGCAGTAAGGCGACACTTTATATTCCAGCCAAACTCGGTTATGGTGAACAAGGGGTTCCGGGAATGATCCCGCCAAACAGTACCTTGATCTTTGATGTCGAATTGATTCAAGTCAAATAACAACGAAATTCAAGGAGAGCGCAAGCTCTCCTTTTTTGAGAATGCTTATGAAAAAAAGCCTGATTTTTCTTGCTGTTCTGGGGACTATGCCAAGTGCTTTTGCAGCAAGTGTAAACAATAAAAGTACTCAAGCCGAGCAAGCTGGCTACAGCTATGGCTATGTGATGGGGCGCAATAATGCCGACACCTTAAAAAACCTGAATCTGGATGCCTTTTTAGAAGGCTTAAAAGATGGGGTACAAGGCAAAGCTTCGCGTTTAACCGATGAGGAAATGGGCAAGGCGCTGAGTGAATACAAACGCCAGACTGAAGCCAAACAACTGGTCGAATTCCAGCAGCGTGCCGATGAAAATGCCAAACAAGGCACTGCTTTTTTGGCAGAAAATGCGAAAAAATCAGGTGTCATCACCACAAAATCTGGTCTGCAGTATCAGGTGTTACAGGCAGGACAAGGTAAGTCACCACGTGCCAAATCCACGGTCAAAGTTCATTATGAAGGCCGTTTGCTCAATGGCACCGTGTTTGACAGCTCGATTGCGCGCCAACAACCGGTGGAATTCCAGTTGAGTCAAGTCATTGAGGGCTGGACTGAAGGTCTGCAAACCATGAAAGAAGGTGGCAAATCCCGCTTCTTTATCCCGGCCCGTCTCGCCTACGGCGAAATTGGTTCAGGGGATGCCATTGAACCGAATAGCACGCTGATTTTTGATGTGGAACTGATTAAAGTCGTACAACAGTAAAACTGGATCAGAACACCTAAAGCAAAAACACCGCAATGCGGTGTTTTTTACATCTTGAATTGCTTAGTGTTTTAAATGGCGAGGTCTGAACCCTGTGGCCAACAAACCAAGCAGATAAGCCACAACACCTAAGACACAAAGCCCGGTCACTTCAGCTACACGCAGCCATTGTGATACCTCGCCATTATACCAGCTCAGGCCATACCACAAGGCAACGATCATCGTCACATTGGCTATACCATATTGCAGCATCAGCTTTTTCCAGTGGCCGCCAAAACGGAAAATGTGCCGTTTATGCAGATAATAATAGAGTAATCCGGCATTCACTAAGGCTGAACCAGAAGAAGCCAACGCCAATGCCATGTGCTCGGCATGCCAGTCGATCAGTTTAAAGAAACCGAGAAACATCACGTTTAAAATCGCATTCGCCGCAACCGACATCAAACCGACACGTACCGGTGTTTTGGTATCCTGCTGGGCATAGAAGCCTGGAGCAAACACCTTGATCAGCATGAAAGAAATCACCCCGGCACTCATACATTGCAGTGCCAGTGCAGTCATTTCAGTATCCTGAAGGGTAAACTGGCCACGCTGGAACAGGGCCTGGATAATCGGGGTCGATAGCATAAACAGGGCGATACTGGCCGGGATGCCGACCAAAATAATCACCCGTGCGGCCCAGTCCAGCATCGCTCTGAACTTGACCTGATCGTGCTCGGCATGACGTGCCGACAGCGACGGTAAAATCACGGTACCAATCGCCACACCAATCAAACCAAGTGGCAACTCCGTCATCCGCTCGGCACTGTATAACCAGGATACGGAACCATCCTGCATGAAGGATGCCCAAATGGTATTCAGCAACAGATTAATTTGGGTCACTGATACACCGAACAGAGCAGGCAGCATCAATTTTAAAATGCGCTCGACCCCTTCATGTTTAAAATCGACTTTCGGTGGAATCAGCAGATTTTTGCGCCATAACTCCGGAATCTGTAATGCCAGTTGCAGCACACCTGCCGCGACCACTGACCAACCCAGCGCCATAATCGGCTCGGCCATATACGGCGTCAACCACCAGGCACCGGCAATCATCGCAATATTCAGCAACACCGGGGAAAATGCCGGTGTGGTAAAGGAACCATAGCTATTCAGAATACTGCTGGCAAATGCCGTCAGCGACATAAACATCAGATAAGGAATGGTCAGGCGGAACATCTCCACTGCCTGATCAAACTTCTCGGCATCGCCATGGAAACCAGGGGCATAAATATAGACGATAGCGGGCGCGATGATCATCGCGACCAGGGTCAACGTTGACATGACCATGAGCAGGCAACCAAATACCCGGCTAATCAGGATCTGGACTTCAGCATGGGCACGACTGGTCTTATATTCAGTCAGCACCGGAATAAAAGCCTGGGAAAAAGCCCCCTCAGCAAACAGGCGTCGGAAAAAGTTGGGAATGCGGAAAGCGACCACGAAAATATCGAACTCTTTGCCTGCACCAAATACATTCAGCAAGACCACATCGCGGACCAGCCCCATAATTCGGGACAGCATGGTCATTGCACTGACTACCATAGTCGATCGCCACAGCGCCATCGCACCCACCTAAGTTTAAAAATAAGCGCTTATTGTAAAGAAAACTCAGGTGGAATTTCGTTGCTAATTCATTTATGCGTGCTTTTTTTTTGCTGCAACAGCTCACGGAAATAATGCCAGTCGAAATACGGTCCTGGATCGGTTTTGCGTCCCGGGGCAATATCCGAATGACCGGCCAGATGCTGCTGGATTTTAGGATAAGCCTGTTGCAGACTCGCCACTACCTGAGCCAGAACCGCGTACTGCACCGATTCAAACGGCTGGTCGTCACTGCCTTCGAGTTCAATGCCAATCGAATAGTCATTACATTCTTTTTTGCCCAGATAACTGGAACGACCGGCATGCCAGGCCCGGTCATTGAAATTGACAAACTGCAGCACTTCCCCGCTACGTAAAATCAACAGGTGAGCCGAAACCTGCATGCCCTCAATGGTCTGAAAATACGGATGTGCCTGCCAGTCCAGCTGATTCTGAAAAAATTTCTCAATATAGCCGCCGCCAAATTGCGACGGCGGCAAGCTGATATTATGAATGACCACCAGCTGGATCTCGGTGTGTGCAGAGCGGTCATTAAAATTGGGCGAAGGCACAAAGCGGGCACCCAGCAGTTGTCCATTCTTCACCTGAAAATGTGCTGTACTGTGTTGCATGCATTCCCCTATTGTGCGATAGCCTGACCGCTGAGATCGGTAAAAGCCGTGTTTGATGTGCCGCCAAGTGTAACGCGACAAAAAGCAAATTGAAAATCATCCCTTTTTGGCAGCACAGTGCTAATATATTGCACACTTTTTATAGGCCAGAAACAACACGGAAATCCTATGAGCATACCTCAATCTTTGCTTGAGCAATCCATTCAGATCAACATTCAACAAGCATTACAAGAAGATATCGGGGATGGGGATATTACCGCGTTGCTCACGCCTGAAGATGAACAGGCCACTGCCACCATCATTACCCGTGAAGACATGGTGTTAGCCGGTCAGCCTTGGGTCAATGCACTCATTCAAGCCTATGATCCAAACGTGAAAATCGAATGGTTAAAACAGGAAGGTGAACAGGTTCAGGCCAACGAAGCCTTTTTGAAACTGGCCGGTTCAGCACGCAGCCTATTAACCGTTGAACGTCCAGCACTGAATTTTGTGCAAACCTTGTCTGCCGTGGCGACCAAAGTTGCCCACTATGTGAAAGAGCTAGAAGGCTTACAGACCAAACTGCTCGATACCCGCAAAACCATTCCAGGTCTGCGCATTGCACAGAAATATGCGGTAACAGTCGGTGGCGGACAAAATCACCGTTTGGGTCTGTTTGATGCCTTCCTGATCAAGGAAAACCATATCATGGCAGCAGGCGGCATCCCACAAGCGATCGCCAAAGCCCATGAAATTGCACCGGGTAAACCCGTCGAAGTCGAAGTGGAAACCTGGGATGAACTCAATCAGGCACTTGAAGCCGGTGCCGACATTGTCATGCTGGATAATTTCAGCCAGCAGCAAATGATTGATGCAGTGAAGCATGTAGCAGGCCGTTGCAAACTGGAAGCTTCGGGTAACATCACCCTGGCCAATCTACGCGAAGTGGCTTCGACCGGTGTGGATTATATTTCCATGGGTGCATTGACCAAAGATGTCAAAGCGGTGGATTTATCCATGCGTTTTAATGCATAAAATACCCAAAATAAAAAAACCCGCGATTGCGGGTTTTTTTATGGGCGTTTAAATGCTCGTGATTACCAACCCAAAGCTTCTTGCTGTTTTTGCACCAGGGTTTGAATGCCCTGTTCGGCCAAAGCCAACATCTGGTCGGCCTGTTGACGCGTGAACGGCTTGTCTTCTGCCGTACCCTGAATTTCAATAAACTCGCCGGACTGGGTCATCACCACATTCAAGTCGGTTTCACAGTTAGAATCTTCTTCATAACAGAGGTCAAGCAAGACATCACCCTGATACATCCCTACCGATACTGCAGCAACCAGACCAGTTAATGGGTCATGCTTGATTTTTTTCTGGCTCAGCAACACATTCATGGCATCAACCAAAGCCACGGCTCCACCGGTAATTGCTGCGGTACGGGTGCCGCCATCGGCCTGAATCACGTCACAGTCAATGGTAATGGTATTTTCACCGAGTTTTTTCAAATCTACCATGGCACGCAGACTACGGCCAATCAGACGCTGGATTTCTTGAGTACGGCCACTTTGTTTGCCTCGTGCCGCTTCGCGGTCACTGCGGGTATGGGTTGAACGTGGCAACATGCCGTATTCAGCAGTCACCCAACCTTGTCCCTTCCCTTTCAAGAAACGCGGTACGGAGTTATCAATACTGGCGGTACACAACACTTTGGTATAACCGAATTCAACCAGCACAGAACCTTCAGCATAACGGGTATAATTACGCGTGATCTTAATCTCACGAAGTTGGTCAAGTGCTCGTTGGTCAATACGCATAAGGTTTCCTTTATCGCTACAGTTGATTGGAAGGCGTTCTAGTATAACAGATGCATCACTGAATCAGGAGCAAGCCACCATCTTAAAAAAATGTGAAATATTTCACATTTTAAACTCTAGGATTACGCTCTTTTTTAACTTTTTGCTACACTGTGAACATTTCTGATTCAGGGTGTCCTTATGTCGATTCGTGACGCACGCAAGCAACAGAGTCATCAGGCCTTGCTCGATACTGTCCTGCAATTGTGTACCCAGGGACGCTCGTTCAGCAGCCTGAGTTTACGTGAAGTCGCACGTGAAGTTGGTCTGGCACCCACGGCGTTTTATCGTCATTTTCAGGATATGGATCACCTTGGACTGGAGCTGGTTGATCAAGCCTCCTTGCAGCTCAAGAAGGTACTGTATCAGCTCAGCCTGGCTGCCCTGCAGCAACCGCAACACCCTCCGGAACATACCCTCGAGCTTTTTTTTCAAGCTGTAGAAGTCTATCCTCAACCGTGGATTTTTATGATTGCGGAACGTTGGGGGGGCTGTACGCCGGTGCGTGAAGCCATCGAACGGGAAATCAATTTTCTGATTGACGATTGTAGCTATAATCTTGCTCAACATGCCTCGATTCAGGCGCTACAACCTGCCGAACAGCAGGCTTTGGGCCATCTGCTGATCAATCTGGCACAAAGCTGGGCCATGTCCTGGATCAAATTATTACAGCAGAATGATGCGGCAAATTTGCCAGCGCAACGTGAGACTTTATTACAACGTAGCCAGACCCAGCTGCATTTGCTGTTCTGTGGCATTTTGCACTGTGCTGTTTCAGCTGCTGAACCAGCCTGACCATCACATGAGCATAAAAAAACCCGCCATAGCGGGTTGATACACCAATAAAATCTTATTTGGCTTTACGTTCTTTCTCGATCAGGTAATTCACCACTTGGGTGACTTTGGCGTCTTCACCTTGCACCACATATTTACCATTCACCACCACTGCAGGCACACCAGTTAACTGATATTGCTGGGCAAGACGGTTGGACTGAGCCACTTTGGCTGTAATCGCGAAGGAATTAAATAAGCTGTTAAATTTCGCTTCTGGTACGCCATAACGGGTAAAGAATTTTGCTTGTGATGCTTGGTCAAAAATTTGCTGCTTATTGACATGAATCGCATGGAATAATGGCAAGTGACTGCGCTTGCGTACACCCAAAGCCTCTGACACGTAATAACCACGAGCACCCTGTTCCCACACTGGATTCATCGCAGCGGGAGTACGCACAAAACGCACATCTTTTGGCAGTTTTTTCAACCAGGTCTGCATATGCGGTTCAAGCACGAAACAGTGCGGACAGCCATACCAGAAAAACTCACGGACTTCGATTTTACCCGGTACTTCCACTTTGACCGGATTCGCGACCACGCGATAGTCCGTGCCGGCCACAAAATTTGCCGCCATGGTTGTCCCCGAAAAGGCCATCACTGCAGCAGACACCGCACCCAAAATAAACTTTTTCATTGGCTTTATTTTTCCTCATCAATTGTTATGCGTAGCATATGCCGCCAATATAAAACAAATATGCGGAAATGGTTTTGCTTGTGTGAACTTTTTTACGCGATTTATCGCTTTTTCCAGAATTGACGCTACACTAGCAGCACAGAAGATTTCTCAAATAACCAGGTAAATTGAGGTGCCTCCATGTCGCAACCGAATGTTGATCCACAAGAAATTGCTAAATTCGAAGCACTTGCTGCCAAATGGTGGGACCAGCATTCTGAATTCCGTCCACTGCATCAAATCAACCCTTTACGTCTGAACTGGATTGACGAACATGCAGGAGGTCTGACCGGTAAAAAAGTCTTGGACGTGGGTTGTGGCGGCGGTATTCTCGCGGAAAGCATGGCGCGTCGCGGTGCCAATGTCCTCGGCATTGATATGGGCGAAGCCCCTTTGGCTGTGGGTCGTTTACATGCCGAACAGGAAGGGATTCAAAATATTGAATATCGCCAGATTCCAGTCGAAGAACTCGCCAAAGAACAGGCCGGCCAATATGACGTTGTGACCTGTATGGAAATGCTAGAACATGTCCCTAACCCCGCCTCGATTATCCAAGCCTGCCAGACTTTGGTCAAACCGGGCGGCCAAGTCTTCTTCTCGACCATTAACCGTAATCCAAAATCCTACCTGTTTGCGATTATCGGCGCGGAATATGTGCTGCGTATGTTGCCAAAAGGTACGCATGACTATCATAAATTTATCCGTCCATCCGAATTGGCACACGATATCCGTAATGCGGGCCTGCAACTGAAAGAAATGACCGGTTTACATTATAATCCGATCAGCAAACGTTACTGGCTGGCGCCGAACGTCGATGTCAATTACATGGTTTACACGGTCAATGCAGAGGGTTAAATGAAAGCGGTTTTATTTGATCTCGACGGCACGTTAATTGATACAGCAGCCGACTTTGTGCGCATTATTCAGGACATGTGTCGCCATGAAGGTCGCGAGATTGTGGCGGCTGACCTGATCCGCACCCAGGTATCCGAAGGCGCACGTGCCATGGTAAAACTGGTCTATCCGGAACTGGACGTGACCGATCCAGTTTTCTTGGGCCATCGACAACGCTTTCTGGATCTCTACGGTGAAGATATTGCCGTCGAGACCGACCTGTTTGACGGCATGTATCCCTTACTAGAACAGCTGGAAAACCAGCAGATTCCGTGGGGAATTGTCACCAACAAACCTCGTGGCTTGAGCGAAGCGCTGCTCGAGGCGCTGAATCTCACCCAACGCTGTGCCGTACTGGTTTGCCCGGAAGATGTCACGAAAACCAAGCCGGATCCTGAACCGATGTATCTGGCGGCACAACAGCTGGCGATTGACCCGGAACAGATCATTTATGTGGGTGACCATCCCCGTGATATTGATGCCGGACGCAATGCCAACATGTATACCATTCTGGCCGCCTATGGCTATTTGCCTTTACAACACAAAGATGACTTAACAGCCTGGCAAGCCGACTGTATAGTGGAGAATGTCACTCAACTGCATCAGACCCTACAGCAATTATTGACTTTACAACAAACGGGATCTGACAAGCTGGCCATAACATAACAATAGATAGGAGGTCTCTCATGAAATATTCCGAATACCAGCCCCGTCCGGACTTGCTGAAAGACCGCATTATTCTGATCACTGGCGCAGGAGATGGTATTGGTCGTGCTGCTGCGATCAGTTATGCCCTGCACGGCGCAACCGTGGTGTTGCATGGTCGTACACTGAACAAGCTCGAAGTTATTTATGACGAGATTGAAAGCCTGGGTGCGCCACAACCGGCCATTTTACCCTTGCAGCTCTCCAGCGCTTCGACACGCGATTATGAATTGCTGGTTGACACCCTGTCACAGCAGTTTGGTCGTCTCGATGGCATCCTGCATAACGCCGGCATTCTGGGTGAACGGACTGAACTGGCTCATTATCCAGTCGATGTCTGGGATGATGTCATGGCCGTGAACTTGCGTGCACCGTTTGTCATGACCCAGGCCTTATTGCCGTTATTGCAGCAGTCTGAGCACGCCTCTGTGGTCTTTGCCAGTTCCGGCGTAGGCCGTGAAGCACGTGCCCTGTGGGGTGCCTATTCGGTTTCAAAAATTGCCATCGAAGCAGTGAGCAAAATTTTTGCAGCAGAAAACACCTATCCGAATGTGCGTTTTAACTGTATCAATCCCGGTGCCACCCGTACCGCAATGCGTGCCAAGGCCTATCCGGATGAGGATCCAAAGACCCTCCCTTTACCGGAAGCCATTATGCCGGCCTATCTGTATCTCATGGGTGAAGATAGCCTGCATCTGAATGGAAGCAGTATTGATGCACAAGGTTAAACGACTAGGCGATTCGGTAAGCACCCGATAAGGGTGCTTTTTTATAACAGCCAGAAATTAAAATCGGATTATTAAATTAATTTTATAAAATTATTCGTTTTTTAAGATTTAAAAATTCCCGATATAGTCCTCCCTAAGTAATCCATTACACAGAGGAAACCTTATGGCTGACCCAATCCGTAAGGCGGCAATTTTGCGTTCGATTGAAACCTGGCAATTACCTGAAAATTTCATTTCGGCTCTGGAAAATGCCGAACAAGCACATGGGATCGCGGAAACCATTCAACAGCTTGAAGCCTTATACCAACAGTGGAATTAAGAATCGCATCGACAGCAAAATGGGCAAAACCGATTTTCTTGTTACAGCCCATCGAACTACGAAATGGAAGTTAAACACCCGCAACGAGCGCTCAGGCTGCTGCAGAGATTGCTCATTTGTGCAATACGAGCGGATGATCTGACATGCTATGCTTGCCGCGCAATATTTTTAAAAAAACTCTGCGTTGATCTTCATAGTTTCTCTGCATTTGATGCGTAAATTAGCTATAAGGAATCCATACAGTTGTGAATGAGGGTGCAACATGAAAAAGATTTTGACAGTTCTGGCATTATCTTGTGTCACTGTGCTGGCGAGCACAACATCATTCGCAGCACCACCTTTTGCCAAACAGCAACATTTTGAAGCACGGGGTGAGTATTCCGATGCACGTGATTGGCGTGAAGAGCGTGATAATCTGTTTGAACAGCGCCGTTTACGTGAAGAACGTGGGGTTAAGCGCCTAAAACAGCATAAATGGCAAACCGGTTATGTAATGCCCCAGCATTATCGCGGTGAGGGTTATAAGGTGGAATATAAAGACCACAATTTGTCCAAGCCTAGCCGTCATCAGCAATGGTATAAGATCAACAACGACTATATTTTAGTAGATTCAGATAGCAACGGGATCCTGCGTATTGTCAGCGATTAAACCTTTTGATCTAACTAAAGCCCAAGACCTATCCGTTTTGGGCTTTTTTCATTTTCATACCGAGCAGAAAAATCTAGTTTCTGAATTCTTCAAAATATCAGATTGAAAATACGGGTTAAAAATCTTATGGTGAAGCGCATAATTAGACCTGAGAAATAACTCACCATGTTTGTAAAAAGAATTCTTGCACTTTCAGTCATTACTTTATTGTCTTCCACTGCTTGGTCACAAGGCTTAGTATTGAATGATGAAAACTTGCGCACCGATTTAGCTTGGCTAAATCAGCAAGGTGTTATCCAAATTAGTACATCTACATGGCCAATGAGTGGGGATGAAATTCAGCGCGCGTTACGTTTGGCTAAAGTTTCAAATCCTATACAACAACATGTTATCAGTTCTGTTGTGGCCTCATTAAAAGCAAATAATCATATGCTTAAAGCAGGTTTATTTGCCGAGACAGATCCAAAAAATGTCCCGCAAAGCTTTGCAGATAAGCAAAAAGCGCAATATCAAGCCGCACTTGAATTTAATACAGGGGGTACAAACTGGGATGCAAAAATTCGGCTGAATGCTGAAAAAGATCCGCAGATCGATCAAGGTCAAGATGTTAATGTCGAAGGTTCATATATCGCAGGTAAAGTTTGGAATCAATGGTTAATCGCAGGCCAAATACCTACCTACTGGGGGCCAGGGCATGATGGTAGCTTGATTCGTGGTGATGCTAGCCGCCCAGTTTATGGGCTAACTGCTCAACGAGCAGAACAAAAAGCTTTTGAAACAAAATGGTTATCCTGGATTGGACAATGGCAATACCAAGCCTTTGCTGGCCAACTGGATGATTATAATGCTGTGCCAAATGCAAAACTCATCGGATTGCGAATAACTGCTCAACCCACATCATATTTAGAACTAGGTGCATCACGCATAATTCAATGGGGTGGTGAAGGACGACCTGAAAATTTTTCTTCTTTTTGGGATGCACTACGTGGCAATGATAATGTATATGTTGGTGAAACCCCCTCGAACCAAATCGCTGGTTTTGACACACGTTTAAACCTGCAGCCATTATTAAATGCGCCAGTGAGTATTTACGGGCAATATGTAGGAGAAGATGAAGCTGGCTTACTACCATCGAAAAAAATGTATTTAGCTGGTTTAGACTTTTCATCTAGCCTTAAAAATATGCCATACCAACTTTATGCAGAATGGGCAGACACCCGTACTAACGGAGATGTTAAAGGTATTTCTTACAATCATAGTGCTTACACAGATGGTTACTACCAGCATGGTTATCCACTCGGTCATGCAATGGGCGGAGATGGCACAATGTATTCGCTAGGTGGTGATATCCGATTTGATGCTATGAACCGTTTAAGTGGCCGTGTATTGAATGCTAAAGTCAACCAAAGTAATCTTACAATCAATCAGGCTTTCCCCGTGAAAGATGAATTGACAGCTTTAGACCTAACCTGGACACATTATGTAAAACAGGATATCCCATTAAAATTCAATGGTTGGGTAAGTGACTCGGATCTTAACGGTAATGATGCTGGTATATCGCTTGGAGTAGAGTTTCCTCTAGATCAAACTTTATTTGGCCACTAAGTTGCTCTTCATATTTTCTCTATCTCTTTTGTAGGAGTAGGGAGTATTGGAGATCTAAAAGCCCAAGACTTATCTGTTTTGGGCTTTTTTTTCGTGCACATTAAAAGCCCAAATTTGGCGTTACACCGTCTGCCGGATTCCTCCATAACTTTCACAATACACTTAGAAATCTTCACGATTTCTCGCCAATTGTTGATTAATTTATTTCTTATACAACGAAGGAAATAAAGAGGTCTACATGAAAACTTTAGCAACCGTACTCGGCTTATCTTTGTCAGCCTTGCTGACAAGCACTGCAATGGCGGGCACCTATGAACAGCACCGCGATCATGATCGATATCAAGATCACCGCCATTATGATGAACAGCGCCGCTTACATCGTGTTGACCCAAGCCGTGACTGGCGTGTAGGTCAGGTGCTGCCCCGTTACTGGGATCAGTCACGCAATGAAGTGAATTATCGTCATTATAAAGGCTTGAACAAACCTGGTCGTTATCAGCAGTGGTACAAGATCAATGGCGACTTTGTGCTGGTCAATGAGCGTAATAACCGCATTGTGCGCATTATTAATTAATCCCGTACAGCCTTGGGAGTTCCTCCTCCACACCCAAACCCCGGTTTGGGTGTTTTTTTGCCTGTTATATGCCAGCGCTATTTTTTTGTTTAGAATCAGCAGAGATGAATACGCATTCACATTGAGACCGCTATGCCAGCAGAATTTTTCGACCATCACAGCCGTAACACACAACAATATGTGCATTGGTTTCGTCATTCTGCACCGTATATCAACGCCCACCGTAATAAAACCTTTGTGCTGATGTTTGATGGCGAAGCCGTACAGCATCCCAACTTTCAGCACATCATCCATGATATTGCCCTACTGCACTCACTCGGCATCCGGCTGGTACTGGTGCATGGTGCCCGTCCTCAAATCAATCAGAACCTGCAACAGCGCCAGATTGTCACGCCTTTTCATGGCGACCGCCGCGTCACCACACGTGAATCACTCAGTTGCGTGATGCATGCAGTGGGTTCGATCCGCCTGGAAATTGAAGCGCTACTCTCGATGGGACTGGCCAACTCCCCAATGTATGGGGCACGCATTGAAGTAATCTCCGGCAATTTTGTCACGGCCAAACCCTATGGCATCCGTGAGGGTGTGGATTTTCAGCTCACCGGTGAGGTGCGCTCGATTGATAGCGCAGCAATTCACCGGCATTTGGATAACCACAATATTGTGGTGCTTGGCCCAACTGGTTACTCCACCACAGGCGAAGTGTTCAATTTACTGGCCGAAGAAGTGGGTACCAAAACAGCGATTGCCCTGAAAGCAGAGAAATTGATCTTTCTCGGGGAGCGACAAGGCCTCGAAGATGATCAGGGTAAATTGCTACGGGAAATCACTCCAAATCAGTTGGATCAGCACATTGAGCATTATCAGCAGACGCAACCAGAAATTGCCCTACATCTGCAAGGAGCCAAATATGCCTCACAACACGGCGTACGTCGCGTGCACCTACTGTCATATAGTTATGATGGCGCCTTGATCGAAGAGCTGTTCACCCGCGACGGGATTGGCACCATGGTCACCGAGGCACATTATGAAGAAGTGCGTATGGCCAATATTGGTGATGTGGGTGGTCTGATTAATTTACTACGTCCGTTGGAAGAAGAAGGGATTCTGGTCTATCGCTCACGGGAACGTCTGGAAAATGAAATTGACCAGTTTGCGGTGATTGAGCGCGATGGTACGGTTCTGGCCTGTGCAGCGCTTTATCCAATACCGACCAGCGCAGATGAAATCCGCTCGGCAGAAATTGCCTGCGTGGCGGTACATCCAGCCTACCGCAAGTCCAATCGGGGCAGCCAGATTCTGCATTTTCTGGAAGACAAAGCCAAAGCGAACGGAATTCAGCAACTCTTTGTACTCACTACCCGGACTGCGCACTGGTTTCTCGAACATGGTTTCGCCCCTGCCAGCGTCGATGATCTCCCCAATGCCCGTCAGGCGTTATATAACTATCAGCGCAACTCCATGGTGTTTAAAAAATCGATTTGATGCGGTTTTTACGACAGCTGATATAGCTGTATTTTCGATATCGTTATCAATGCGGATGACGATATCTCATGGCTATGTTGATCTAAAAAAATAATGACCCATATCGCCCCATCTGCCATTTAAAATAAAAACAATAAAATCAATTAATTAAGAAAAATAAAAAATCTGTTATAGAAACTCGTTACAGCAGCTTTTCCCATAAGCTTTGCAGCATTTTGGTTATCTCAATTTCGTATGAGTAATGCCTTAATTTTTATTTTTTCCTGCTCAGCAATCGCTTTAGTTTGTGTGCATTCACTGAACTGAGCCATGATTCGGAGCACACATCATCATGAACAACCCTTATAAAACCTCCTGGACCAAGTACGCTATTCTTGCTGCAAGTATTGCGGGCGTCATGATGCTGTCTGCTTGCAGTAAACCGACTGAAACGCAAAATACCACCTTACAGATCGGCTACCAGAAATATGGTGTACTACCGATCTTGAAAGCGCGCGGGACGTTGGAAAGTGCACTGAAAGATCAGGGTGTGCAGGTGAAATGGGTGGAGTTCCCGGCTGGTCCTCAGTTACTGGAAGGCCTAAATGTCGGCAGCGTGGTGTTTGGTGAAGTAGGCGAAGCCCCACCTATTTTCGCTCAGGCCAGCAATCCTAACTTGGTCTATGTGGCCAATCAGCCCGGCGCGCCCACTGCAGAAGCGTTGCTGGTTCCAAAAGATTCCAGCATCCAGCGCATCGAGCAACTCAAAGGCAAACGCGTGGTCTTGAATAAAGGCTCGAATGTGCATTATCTGCTGTTAAAACTGCTCGAAGCGCATCAACTCACCTTAAAAGATATTGAAGTGGTGTACCTGCCACCGGCCGATGCACGGGCTGCCTTTGAACGCGGAGCGGTTGATGCCTGGGTCATCTGGGATCCGTTTTTTGCAGCAGCAGAACAGCAGATCGGTGCACGGGTCTTGGCAACCGGCCAGAATCTGGTGAGCAATTATCAGTTTTATCTCGCCGACCGCAAGTTTGCGCAGCAAAACCCGCAGGTTTTGAAAACCGTGGTGAATGAACTGAACAGCACCACGCAATGGGTGTCACAACATCAGGATGAAGCCGCCAAACTACTAGAAAAGCCAACCGGACTGGACGCCAACATCCTGAAAAGCTCGATTTCCCGCATGAGTTTTGGCGTACAGCCCATCTCGGCACAGGTCGTCCAGCAGCAGCAAGCTGTGGCCGATGCATTCTTTCAGCAAAAACTGATTCCAAAACAAATCAAGATTCAAGATGCCATCTTAAACAACGACATTAAATAAGAGCATACCCATGGCCACCTTAAAACTATTCCCTCTCAGTGCCTTACTCGGACTGGCATTCAGCCTGAGTGGCTGCCAGAAAAGTGAAACGGCGACCACCACTGCAGAGCATCCACCTGCTCAAGCGGAAATCAAAACCCTGACCGTTGGCTTTCAGAAAAGTGCCCTGAATTTACTGGTCGCCAATCAACAGGGTTATTTGGCACAACAGTTTCCACAGAGCAAAATTGCCTGGAAAGAGTTTCCAGCCGGCCCGCAAATGCTGGAAGCCATTGCGATTGGCGCAGTCGATTTTGGCTATGTCGGCAATACTCCGCCTATTTTTGCGCAGGCAGCCAATAAGGAGATTCGCTATCTTGGCTTTGAACCGGTGTCTGCCACCGGTAACGCGCTGGTCGTGCCAAACAAATCCAAGATTCAGCAATTGAGTGAACTGAAAGGCAAACGTATCGCGGTACAAAAAGGTTCCAGTGCGCATGAACTGTTGGCCAAAGTGCTGCAAAAAGCGGGGCTATCCTGGTCAGACATCCAGCCGATCTGGTTGCCGCCTGCCGATGCCCGTGCGGCATTTAGCAAAGGCTCAGTCGATGCCTGGGTAGTTTGGGATCCCTATCTGAGTGCCGCTGAACTGGATGGCAGCGCCAAAGTACTGGTCGATGGTCAGACGTTCCCAGCAACCTATTCTTTTTATGTCGCAAGCCCTGCTTTCTTAAAACAACATCCGCAAAGTGCAGCAAAGTTTCTGCACAGTGTCAATCAGGCGGATCAATGGGTGGTCCAGCATCCTCAGCAGGCAGTTGACGTCTTGGCACAAAGTACCGGCATTGACCCAAAAATTGCTGCAGTAGTGGTGCAGAAGCGACCTAAACCCGCTCCCGTACAGCCGCTCAATCCAGCCGTAATTGCCGAACAGCAACGTATTGCCGACATGTTTGTACAGGTCGGTCTGATTCCGCAAAAAATCCAGGTTCAGCATAACGTCTGGACCGGCCAATAACTCAATTTTTCTGAATTTACCTAAATCAATTTTAAAGGAAGATATAATGAAAATTTTCTGGTTCATTCCTACCCATGGTGACAGCCGTTATGTCGGTACCAGCAAAGGTGCACGTCAGGTCGATCATGCCTACATGAAGCAGATTGCAGTTGCCGCGGACAACCTCGGTTATGAAGGTGTCCTCATCCCAACAGGTCGTTCCTGTGAAGATCCATGGATTACTGCAGCTAGCCTGATCGATGCAACTAAACATTTAAAATTTTTGGTGGCACTACGTCCGGGCGTCACCACACCGGCACTGGCTGCACGCATGGCAGCGACCTTTGACCGGTTATCTGGCGGGCGTGTTTTGCTGAATCTGGTGACTGGAGGCGACGAGCAGGAATTGAAAGGTGATGGACTGTATGAAGACCATGCGACACGCTATCAGACCGCAGCAGAATACACCAAAATCTGGCGTGAAATCCTTACCCGTTCACATACAGGAGAATCCTTTACCTTCCACGGCGATCGCTTAAAAGTCGATGAGGCCAAACTGCTGTATCCGCCTGTGCAGCATCCTCACCCACCTTTATGGTTTGGTGGTTCATCGGAAGCAGCACATGAGCTGGCAGCGGAACAGGTCGATACCTATTTAACTTGGGGGGAACCACCGGCAGCGGTCAAAGAAAAAATCGAAAATATGCGTGCCCGTGCAGCGGCCAAAGGCCGTCAGCTCAATTACGGGATTCGTCTGCATGTGATTGTCCGTGAAACCAATGAAGAAGCCTGGGCTGCTGCAAATGACCTGATCCAGTATCTAAATGATGACACCATTGCGGCAGCACAGAAAAAATTTGCCCAGATGGATTCTGTGGGTCAGCAACGTATGGCTGCCCTACATAATGGCGACCGCAGCAAACTGGAAGTAGCACCTAACCTCTGGGCTGGTGTTGGTCTGGTACGTGGCGGCTGTGGTACCGCTCTAGTGGGTGATCCGGAAACTGTGGCGGCACGTATTCAGGAATATGCGGATCTGGGCATTGGCACATTTATCTTCTCTGGTTATCCACATCTGGAAGAAGCTTACCGTTTTGCCGAACTGGTCTTCCCGTTGTTACCGATCGAAACCCGTCAAAAACTGGCACAGCCCAACCTGACAGGGCCGTTTGGCGAAATCATTGCCAATAACTATATCCCTGAACAGGCGAAGCACAAATCCATCGCCAAGGAGCTGGTCTGATGCGCAACCCTGTTTCCGGGAAAATTGTTTCACGTGGAACAAAACAACTCGGGCAGCGTTTGCTGCCCTGGCTGTTCCCGATTCTACTTCTTCTCATCTGGCAACTCGCCTCAAGTGGCGGATTGCTGGAAAGCCGGATTCTACCGGCACCGAGTGCCGTAGTCAGCGCCTTTTGGCGTCTCTCCCTCAGTGGCGAACTTTGGCAGCATGTCCAGGTCAGTGCTGGACGTGCCCTGCTCGGCCTGTTGGTCGGCGGTGGATTGGGTCTGCTGCTTGGCCTGCTGAATGGCTCGTCCAAAGCCGCTTCGACGTTGCTGGATACCACCTTGCAAATGATCCGCAACATTCCAGCTCTGGCGCTGATTCCCCTAGTGATTTTATGGTTTGGGATTGATGAAACCGCCAAACTGTTTCTGGTGGCAGTGGGGGTATTTTTCCCGGTGTATATCAATACCTACCATGGCATCCGTTCTGTTGATGCACAACTGATCGAGATGGGAAAAAGCTATGGCCTCAAGGGCTGGCAATTGTATAAAGAGATTATTTTACCGGGTGCCATGCCTTCCATTCTGGTCGGTCTACGCTTTTCGCTGGGTCTGGTCTGGGTGTTGCTGATTGTGGCTGAAACCATTTCCGCCCAATCCGGTATCGGCTATATGACCATGAATGCCCGTGAGTTCTTGCAAACTGATGTGGTACTGGTGGGTATTCTGCTCTACGCCCTGCTCGGCAAGCTGGCGGATGTCTTGTCACAAGGCTTGGAACGTTATCTGTTACGTTGGCATGCCGGCTATCAAAAATAATAAGAGGAGCATTCCCATGAACGATTTATCAATTCACTTTTATGCCGATGAGCCAGCACAACCTGAACAGCTGCCAGCCACAACTTCTCAAGCACCCTTAGGTGGTGAAATCCTGATTGAGCAGCTGCATAAATTTTATGGCGAAGTCAAAGTCCTGCAAGACCTCGACCTCAACATCCAGCCGGGTGAATTTGTCGCGATTGTCGGTCGTAGTGGCTGTGGCAAAAGCACCCTGCTACGTCTGATTGCCGGACTGGAACAGGCCAGTTATGGTGAAATCAAGTTTAAGTCTGCACGCCATATCCGCGAAGGCATCACCAGCGACGATATTCGCGTGATGTTCCAGGACCCACGATTATTGCCGTGGAAAACCATTCAGCAGAATGTTCAACTCGGGCTGGACAAAGACCAGCATACACAGGCCTCTGATTTACTGCAAAAAGTGGGACTAAAAGAAAAAGCCGGACTATGGCCGGCACAACTCTCGGGTGGACAGCGTCAGCGTACGGCATTAGCGCGTGCCCTTTCACATACTCCACGGATTTTATTGCTGGATGAACCTTTAGGGGCACTGGATGCCCTGACGCGCCTGGAAATGCAGAAACTGATCGAACAACTCTGGCAAGAGCAAGGCTTTACTGCGGTACTGGTCACCCATGATGTGGCTGAAGCCGTACAGCTCGCCGACCGGATTATTCTGCTGGACAGAGGCCATATCGCCCGGACGTTTAATGTTGAACTGCCTCGCCCACGCAAAAAAAGTATCGCTTTTTCCGAACTCGAACAGCAGGTGCTCGATGCGGTCTTAGCCACCTAAAACAGCTTTGAGTCACGTCACGGCGTGGCTCAAATCAGTGTTCTCCTGCAATCTCATCAGCTTTTAATAATCACTAAAAATATATAATGATTTCATCTTCATCACTGATAAAAATACACCACCTGTTTTGCGCCATATCAGTGCAAAAATCATGTAAATATTGATTAAGATTAAAATTCTAAGATCTTTAACCGAATAAAATAAAGCAAAAAAAAGTTTAGATTCTGCACAAAACAGCCTAATTGGCTTACAATTTGCGATTCCCCTTTATTCATTCTTTTTCAAACAAAATGGAACAAAAGAAGAGTACCCAAAAACGACATCAGTTGTTGAATGCAGCGTTGGATGTGTTTTCTCATTATGGATTCAATGGAGCGAGTCTAGATGAAATTGCCCAATTGGCCGATATGCACAAGTCGAATATTTTTTATTATTATGAAAATAAAGAGGCATTGTATGTAGAGGTGTTGACCAACGTCCTGCAGAAATGGCTTGCACCTTTGCAAACCCTTGAAGTTGAACTCGAACCGACGGAAGCTTTAACCAATTATCTGATGGATAAAATCGAAGTTTCACGCACGCAGCCTAAAGCTTCAAAATTATTTGCTCTGGAAATCATTCAAGGTGCACCGCATATTTCACCGATCCTGAAAGGACCACTGAAAAAGCTGTTCAAACGTAAAGCCAAAGTGATTAGCACCTGGCAAGAACAAGGTAAAATTTCTGCTGCAATTGATCCAGAATTACTGATTTTAAATATCTGGGCGGTGACGCAAAACTATGCCGACTTCAGCAGCCAGATGGAAATGGTGACTGGCAAAACCCTCCGCAACCGCAGCATGCACCAACGCGCGATCGAACATACCGTGCACATGATGCTCTACGGCGTACTACCACGTTAATTCAAGCTTCCCATTTTCGCCGGACACGGGGAAAATCTTGGCAATACGACCATAGAGTTCTATGGTCGCCAAAAGCTTCAAGTCAATTTATCGTCACGCCCTTCATCACTGTCATATTCTAGATCGCCACACGCCATCAAGGTGAACGGTCCGCTTAGAAACTTTGATACAGCGACAATAGTTTTTTAGCCCCAACCAGCAGATTTTCTTCCCAATCCATATGTGCCGTATCATCCGCGCCATCGGTAATGTATTTCACCGACAGTAAACGAACTCCAAGCCGATTGCAGACTTTAGCCAGTGCATAACCTTCCATATCCACCAGATCACAATGTACTTTAGGCAACGCGGTTTCAAAATTATCCCCAGTTCCACAAATGCCCTGCGGTAAATGCTGAAAAAAAGGTTGTAGGTGAATATCCGCAGGTAAATGTTCATCCATTGGGGTGACGCCGACAGGAAAACCCAGCGGCGAAACATCCATATCCCGCTGCACAAAAGTTTTGACTTCTACCAGACTGTGACGTTCAAATTGGGAGCTTCCCGCCGTTCCTAAATTCAGCAAGGTTTTACAACCGGTTTTCTGGATCACCTCAAAGGCTTTAAAGGCTGCATTGACTTTGCCAATGCCACTGTAATGCACATCAATCCCGGCCTGTTCAAACAGACCTTTAGATTCACTCGGCAAAGCCATAATCAAGGCCAAATCAGATTTCATGAAAGTAAATTCCCGGACGTAGGAGGATGAAAAAAATACGGCTACAAAGATATATGCTGCATTATTTTAGCATGCGGCTCGGTAGGCGCGTTGCAAAGTAGCATGATCAAAAATATAAACTGGAAAACCTCAAGGGTTAGACTTCATTCACTTCAAAAGAGCAGCTTTTGAGTCCCGAAGCTTAGTACCGTTTCAGCAGGATCGGTTAAAAAAATCTGAGTAAAAACACAACAACAAGACGAATGCGCGAGAATATGGCAATATATACCACTTTTAAATTTTAAGCTCATTTTAACGCCATGAAGCTGCTCCGTCTGAATGCTTTAGCACCCCATACACAGTTGCCAAAAACCGCAGTGACGATTGGCAATTTTGATGGTGTCCACGTCGGACATCAGGCGATGATTGCCCAGTTAAAAGCCCGGGCTGAAGCCCAGAATTTAAAAACCCTGGTGATGATTTTTGAGCCGCAACCGCTGGAGTTCTTCAAAGGTTACGAGGCTCCGCCCCGCATTACCTCATTACGCGAAAAAGTCGAATATCTCACTGAACTGGGTGTGGACTATATTGCAGTGGCACGCTTTGATCGCGCCTTTCGCCATCTCAGTGCGGAAGAATTTGCTGACATGCTGAAACTGCAGCTGAATGCGCAAAGCCTGGTTTTGGGCGATGACTTCCATTTTGGTAAAAACCGTCAGGGGAATAGCGAATTTTTACGTCGCTATGGCTTTGAGGTGACCAATTTAAATACTGTGGAATTTGGTGGGGAACGTGTCAGTTCCACCCGGATCCGTCAGGTATTACAACAAGGTGATCTGGCTCTCGCAGCGCAATTATTGGGTCGTCCCTATAGCATTACTGGACGCGTCCAATATGGTGATCAGCTTGGCCGCACCCTGGATTTCCCGACCATCAATGTCCGGGTCGGACGGCACAAACCCTGCCTGCAAGGGATTTATGGCGTACAGGTCGAATGGCAACAGGGTGATCTGGCCAAAAATGTACAAAGTCAGAATCCGCAAAAACCCGGCATTCCGGGTTATCTCCCGGGCAGCCTGTTTGGCGCAGGCCATGTTGGTACTCGACCAGCCATCGCGCAAGAACAGCCGGAATGGCGATTAGAAGTTCATTTCCCGGAGGTTTCAGCCCATCTGTATGGCTTGCTAATGAAAGTGACGTTCCTCAACTATTTGCATGGTGAGCTGAACTATCCTTCACTTGAAGCCTTAAAAGCCGGAATCGATGATGATGTGGTAAAATTGCGCGCGTTCCGTGAAAACACGCCGAATTTTCCACTTTAACCTAGAATTTTGATTGTAAAACACGTCAGCGCTCCGCTGATTGAACTGGAAGACAACTTGCATGAGCGATAAGCAAACTCCTGAAAATGCAGTGGACTATAAAGCCACGCTGAACCTGCCGGGCACCGATTTTGCCATGAAAGCAAATCTGGCCGTGCGTGAAGTGAAATGGTTAGAAGAGTGGTACGCCGACGACATTTATCAGCAGATTCGTGCATCGCGCATCGGCAAGAAAAAATACGTCCTGCACGATGGTCCTCCGTATGCCAATGGTCAAATCCACTTGGGCCATGCAGTCAATAAAGTCCTGAAAGACATCATCATCAAAAGCCGTGTGATGGATGGCTATGATGCACCGTATGTACCAGGTTGGGACTGTCACGGTTTGCCAATCGAACTGAAAGTGGAAGAAAAAGTCGGTAAAGTGGGCGTAAAAGTGGATGCCGCAACTTTCCGTAAAGCCTGTCGTGAATACGCGATGAGCCAGGTGGAACTGCAGAAAAAAGACTTCATCCGTATGGGTGTATTCGGCTCATGGGATAATCCTTACCTAACCATGAACTTCAAGCAGGAAGCGGATATCGTTCGTGCACTGGGCGCGATCCAGAAACAGGGCCATATCCAGCCGGGTCTAAAACCGGTGAACTGGTGCCTGGACTGTGGTTCAGCACTGGCTGAAGCCGAAGTTGAATATGAAGATAAAAAGTCTGACGCGATTGATGTTGGCTTTAGCGTGGTCGATTTGGCTGATCTTTCTGCACGTTTGGGTGTACAAGTTCAGGATGCAACGGACATCGTAATCTGGACCACCACACCTTGGACATTGCCAGCCAACCAGGCAGTTGCGCTGCATGCTGAGATCGAATACCAGTTGGTGAAAGCCCGTGGTGAAGAAAAACAGCCACAAAACTTTATCTTGGCTAAAGACCTGGTGGAATCTGCCACTGAACGTTATGGTTTCAACAGCGTTGAAGTGCTGGCTGATTTCGCGGGTGCAAAACTAGAACATCTGGTCCTACAACATCCATTAATTGCGGAACGCCAAGTTCCGGTGATTTTAGGTGAACACGTCATCGCGACTAGCGGTACTGGTGCGGTACATACCGCCCCTGGCCACGGTGTAGACGACTATAAAGTCGGTCTGATTTATAACCTAAAAGTGGACAATCCAGTCGGTGGCAACGGTGTGTATTTACCAACCGCACCGATTTTTGCCGGTGAACATATCTATAAAGCCAACCCGCAAATCATTGCTGCCTTGGCCGAATCTGGCAAACTTTGGGCGCATGTTGCGATCAAGCACAGCTATCCGCACTGCTGGCGCCACAAAACCCCGATTATCTTCCGTGCGACGCCGCAATGGTTCATCAGCATGGATCAAAAAGGCCTGCGTGACAGCGCACTGAAAGCCATCCGTGAAGACATCGAGTTTATCCCGGACTGGGGTCAAAACCGTATGGAGTCCATGGTGGAAGGCCGTCCGGACTGGTGTATTTCGCGTCAGCGTACCTGGGGTGTGCCAATTCCGTTCTTCGTGCATAAAGACACCAATGAACTGCACCCACGCACTGAAGAACTGATCGAAGAAGTGGCAAAGTTGATCGAACAGGAAGGTATTGACGCCTGGTTCAGCCGCGAAGCCAAAGATTTCATCGGTGATGAAGCGGAACAGTACAACTGTGTCCGTGACACCTTGGACGTTTGGTTCGACTCAGGTACAACCCATTATGCCGTATTGCGCGAGCGTGAAGAACTGACCGATCCAGCGGATCTTTATCTAGAAGGTTCAGACCAGCACCGTGGCTGGTTCCAGACTTCGTTGTTGGCTTCAATTGCCATCAATGACCGTGCACCCTACAAAGGCCTGCTCACCCATGGTTTCGTGGTGGATGAGAAAGGCCGAAAGATGTCAAAATCGCTGGGCAACATCATTACCCCGCAAGACATCATCAAGGACATGGGTGCAGATGGCTTGCGCTTCTGGATCGCATCCTCGGATTACCGTTATGAAATGACTGCCGGTAAGGAAATCTTCAGCCGTGCATCAGATGGTTACCGTCGTATCCGTAATACCCTGCGTTTCTTGCTGGCCAACCTGAATGGCTTCAAGCCATCAACCGATGCCCTGCCTGTAGATCAATTGATTGCATTAGATCAATACATCCTGCAACGTGCGGCTGAAGTTCAGGACACCATTAAGAAAGCCTATGAGGATATGAACTTCCATATCGTCTGCAGTTCATTGACCAACTTCTGTATCAATGACCTCGGTGGTTTCTACCTCGACATCATCAAAGACCGTCAGTACACCACCAAGACGGATTCACAGGCACGTCATTCAGCACAAACCGCACTGTATCATCTAGTACAGGCCTTTGTGCGCTGGATGAGCCCTATCCTGAGCTTTACCGCACAGGAAGCTTGGCCATTGATTCCTGAGCAAACTGAAAAATACGTCTTCACCGCAGAATGGTATGACATTCCAGTTTCAACAACAGCTAATCTGTTGTCTGAAGCCGACTGGCAAACCCTGATCAGCGTGAAATCTGCGGTGAACAAGCAGATTGAAGCGGCACGTAATGCCAAGCTGGTCGGTTCAAACCTATCTGCCAAAGTTGAGCTCTGGGCGAATGCTGAATTGAGAAATGTGCTGAACCAGTTAGGTGATGAATTACGTTTTGTCTTGATCACTTCACAGGTTGCGGTCTATGACTTTGCTGAGCAAGGTGAAGCAACGGATCTAGAAGGACTACGCGTCCAGGTGTCGGCAGCAGAGGGTGAGAAATGTGTACGCTGCTGGCATGTACTGCCGGATGTCAATACACATCATGAACATCCAGGCTTGTGTGGTCGTTGTATTATCAACCTTCCATCAGGCCAAGGCGAAGAGAGAAAGTATGCCTAACACCGAGCAGAAAAAGGGCTTATTTCGGTTCTATCCGCATAATCTGTTATGGCTGGGACTTGCAGTCCTGGCCATCGTGCTGGATCAGTGGACCAAATGGATTGCTAGTACTTATCTGAATTATGCAGATCCAGTACCCGTCTTGCCCTTTTTAAATTGGACATTGCTGCATAACTATGGCGCTGCCTTTAGCTTCTTGTCCGATGCAGGAGGATGGCAACGTTATTTCTTTACGTCGCTGGCAGGGATCGTGTCACTGGTTTTTGCATTCTGGCTGTTACGCATGCCAAAAAAATTGGTGATTCTCCCAATGGCAATTGCCCTGATTCTAGGCGGCGCGATTGGTAACCTGATCGACCGGGTAACCCTAGGTTATGTGGTGGATTTTATCCATGTCTATTATCAAAATAGCCATTTCCCTGCTTTTAACATTGCAGATAGTGCCATTACCCTTGGTACGATTCTCCTTTTGATAGATACCTTTTTCCTTGAGAAAAACCGTATCCAAAATGCGGAAGCGCAAAAATGACTGAAATTATTAATCCTAACGAAGAAATTCGTATCGAAGCCGGTTCTAAAGTAGATTTGCATTTTTCGGTTGCCATCGAAAACGGGGTAGAAATTGACAATACCCGTAGCCGTGAAGAACCCGTCAGCCTCGTTATGGGAGATGGCAGCTTGCTACCTGGTTTTGAAAAAGCACTGTTTGGTTTGCGTGCTGGTGACCGTCGTACAGTGCATTTACCGCCTGAAGATGCTTTCGGTCCATGGAACCCGGAAAATGTACAGAAATTTGATACCGTCAAATTTGAACAGACCCCGATTGTAGGCCATATGATCGAATTTGAAGACAAAGCAAAAGCAAGTCTGTTCGGTGTAGTGAAATCAGTTAATGAGGATATTACCGAAGTGGATTTTAACCATCCTTTAGCCGGTAAAAACATTACCTTTGAAGTGGAAATCTTCAAAGTCACCCCTGCGGGTCAGCAGGGCATCAAACTGATGTAATGCTGATTGCAATTAAGCCTCCAGTTATGGAGGCTTTTTTGTAAGGTGGATCGAGCTTTAGGCTTTTACCACTTTAATCATAAATTGAATGACATGGCTTTTGCCATGATGTAATTTTCCTTCATATCGCTCAACATCCCCCACAAAAAAATGCACTAGATGATCCTTATGGAAAACCTGTAAAATCTCTTGAGGATCATACAGGAAATCAAATTTACCTGGCCCACCCGTCTGATAGTTCAGCTGTGTTTTAGAATAGACTTCCCCG
The DNA here is from genome assembly GCF_035916735.1 of Acinetobacter minutum. Classification (NCBI taxonomy): domain Bacteria; kingdom Pseudomonadati; phylum Pseudomonadota; class Gammaproteobacteria; order Moraxellales; family Moraxellaceae; genus Acinetobacter; species Acinetobacter minutum. The sequence goes on along the minus strand of NZ_JAQIHG010000001.1, from coordinate 991 downwards.
ATAAAATATCCGCCATTTTTCAATGCCTGACGAATTCCCTGTAATGTCTTCAAGCGGGTATCAGAATCAAAATGACCAAATACACATAGGATATTGTCATATTCATTTTCAGGCCAGCTGACATGTGCCAAATCAACACAGCAAGTTTTCAACTCAATTCCCTGAGTTTGCGCATAAGATTGGGCATTTTCGAGTGCAACTCTCGAATAGTCCCACATCTCAACATCAATCGGTAAATGCTTTTTCTGCGCACTACGGGCAATATAAAGAATATTGCGGCCTTCACCTTCGGCGATAGCTAGAGTATGGCCAGAAATAGGATAGCGCTGATTAATTTCCTGAATAAAGACATTAGGTTCAGCCCCGTACAAATGTTCAGTTTCTTGGTAACGTTTATCCCATACGTCTTGCATATCAACCACCTTTGGAAAGGTACAAATAAAGTCAAATTTAAAACTGTCTTGATTGTATATAATTCAAACAGATTATAAAAATATATTTTATTTGAAGAAGGCTAATTATTCGCTCCTACGCAACGTGAAATTTGTACGCTATAACGTACAGCACAAAACACCATTAACGACTATTCACCTTTTCTCGAATCTTTTATCTTTAACTCAACAAGAGACAGGATGTTTCTTTCATAATAAGAATAAAAAATAAAGACGACAAGGTGGTTAAAGCTGTAACAGGCAAGTTACATGGCATCATAGTGATACGAAAAAGCCCTATCAGGAAGATAGGGCTTTTTCATATGTACATTAATTAATACCATCTAACTTTTAAAAATTTCCCCTCACGTTCTAGTTCAATCTAGTCGTGATGCTCAGGAGGCTAAGGTATGGGTAAAATCTTTTCCATTTTTCACCCGGCAAAGAAAAAACCCCCACCATATTTAATGGCGGGGGTTTTTAGAATAATGAGCTGGCGATGACTTACTCTCACATGGGTAACCCCACACTACCATCAGCGCGAAGAGGTTTCACTTCTG